>DATLGZ010000483.1:0-1890 GCA_035540235.1 Acidimicrobiales bacterium
GTGGGCCACTGACCGCAGCGCGTCGATGGCGGCGACGCCGTCGGCGGCGGCGTGGTTGACGTTGAGCAGCAGGTGGTCGCCGCCCGGTGTCTTGGCCAGCACGGCCCGCAAGGGCGGGCGGTCAGTGACCGCCGGGGGATGGCGCAGCAGGTCATGGCGGGCGGCGGCCACCGCCTCCTCGTCGGGGCACTCGACGCACCGCAAGCGGTCGGCGCCGGCCGGCGCTCCCTCCCCGAAGGTGGTGGAGAACGCCCGCCGCAGCCGCTCCTCGTCGAGGGCGCCCGCCACCCGCACCTCGAGCTGGACGCTCCAGGCCGTGGTGGCCGGGTCGATCAGTTCCGCCCCGTCGCCGCCCCCGCGCGGGGCCCAGTCCCACTCGCAGTCGAGCTGGCAGCGGTGGTCGCCCTGGCGGCCCCGGAGCAGGAGCATGAGGTCGTGGGCCGCGCCGGCCAGGTTGTGGGCCACCGCCCTCCGCAGCGAGTACCCGGGCGGGCCGCCGCCGGCGCCTCCCAGCGGGGACACCCGGTCGACGTGGGCGGCGATGTGGTTGTCCCGCACCACGACGTGGAGGCTGTCGGTGGGCACGCTCTCCCGCAGCGACACCCGCCCGGGGTGGTAGATGCCGCCGATGGCCGAGTCGCGGTGGAACCGTCCCGACCTCTCCAGGTGGCTCAGCAGGGCGACGGGGTCGCTGATCGAGGGGCGGCCGGCGTCGATCGTGACGGCCGGCGCGGCATCCACCGCGCCGGCCGCTTCCAGCCGGGCCTGAAGTGTGGACTCGGTGGGGGGCGGGACCATGGCTGCGGCAGCGTAAGCCGCCCGGGCCATCGCCCCGTCAGGGTTCGTGGACCAGCCGCTCGACGCGCTCGATGAGGTCGGGCACGGGCCCGTACTGGTCGTCCTCCCACAGCGAGTCGACCAGGTCGACGGCCAGGGTCATGTCCAGCGCCGGCAGGTAGGCGAGCAGCGTGGTGGCGCCGTAGTAGCCGACGGCGGAGAAGCGGGGCACGCCGTAGTCGTCGAGCCGGCAGGGGCAGAACCCGAACGTCCCGGGGCCGTAGCCCGTCTCGACGTCGACGGTGGTCATGGTGGCGTGCGAACGCTCGGTGAGCCCGGCGTGGTCGCGGAGGATGGCCACGCCCGCCGTGAGCAGGTCGGGGAGGGTGGTGATGACGCCGGCCGTGGCCCCCCGGGGCTGGCCCGGCGCGGGCGGGTGGTGGAACGTCGACCGGAGGCCCAGGGGTTCGATGAACTCCTCCCGCAGCAGGTCGCCGAAGGAGCGGCCGGTGACCTGCTCCAGCAGCAGGCCGAGGAGGAGGAAGTTGGTGCTGGAGTACTCGTACACCGCCCCCGGGGGGGCGAAACGGTCCTCGGCGAGGCTGGCCCGCACCGCCGACACCGGGTCGCTGATCAGGGCGGGATCGAGCTCGTAGAGCGCCGTATCGCGGTAGTTCACCAGGCCGCTGCTGTGCTCGAGCAGGTGGCGGACGGTGATCCCTTCCTCGTAGGGGAAGTCGGGGAGCACGACGAGCCAGGGCAGGGGCGCCCAGATGTCGATGAGGCCCAGGTCGGCCGCCCGGTAGACGAGGGCGGCGGTGAACAGCTTGGTCAGCGAAGCCAGCTCGACGGCGTCGGTGGTTCGCACCGCCGTCCCCGTCTCGGGCCGGGTGCCGGCCGCCCCCGTCCAGTGCACGTCGGGCCCCACCGCCAGGCCGGCCAGCACGCCGTTCACCCGGTTCTGTGCCGCCCAGTCGGCCAGCTCGGCATCGAGGCGGGCGGCGCCCGGCTGACCGCCCCGGCCGGGGCCGGCCGCCTCGGCCGCCGCCTCCATGACGGGGGCGGTGACCCGGGGGCTGCTGGCCGTCACCAGGTGGGCACCGTGGCGGCCAC
>DATLGZ010000484.1:0-1739 GCA_035540235.1 Acidimicrobiales bacterium
CCGTGCTCCCCCATCCCCGCCCGGCTCGCTGGCGCTCGCGCGGTCGGAGGCGCTTGCCATCGACCACAAGTTGTCGATCTATGGACGGCAAGCGCCTATCTGCCTCGGGGGCTGCGCCCCCGGCGCACGGCTGCGCCGTGCTCCCCCATCCCCGCCCGGCTCGCTGGCGCTCGCGCGGTCGGAGGCGCTTGCCATCGACCACAAGTTGTCGATCTATGGACGGCAAGCGCCTATTGACCGGTGTCTCAGGCGGCTCCTACGGTTGCCGGCTGTGCGGGTGGTGTTCCTGGGCAAGGGTGGTTCGGGCAAGTCGACGCTGGCCGGGCTGGTGTGCGTCGAGCTGGCCGCCGGCGGCGACCGGGTGGTCGCCATCAGCGCCGACACCGTCCCGGGGCTGGCCCCGGTGTTGGGCGTGGCCGCCACCGACGACTGGTCGCTGGCGGGCATGGCCGTGCGGGAGAACGGCGGGTGGCGGCTCGACGGCTCACCCGCCGAGATCGTCGAGCGCTGCTCGATCGAGGGCCCGGCCGGCATCCGCTACCTCCAGATGGGCAACGTTGACGCCGGCCTCAAGGAGTTCGAGATGCGGCGCGAGCGCAACATGCAGCGGTGGGCGGGCCAGGTCGCGTTCAACACCGTGTCCCGGGTGTTCGACGACGAGGGCGGCTGGGCCGTCGTCGACCTCCAGGGGGGAACGCTGCAGGTGGCCGGCGGCCTGGTCGGCACCAGCGGCACGGCCGTGCTCGTGGTGGAGCCCTTCGCCAAGTCGGTCCTCACCGCCCGGCGGTTCGTGGAGATGGGCCGCTGGCCCAAGGGAATCCGCCTGGTGGGAGTGGCCAGCAAGGTGGCGTCAGCCGGCGACGAGGCCTACGTGGCCGACGCGCTCCACGGCCTGGGCGTCCCCCTGTGGGCGGTCGTGCCCCACGACCCGGCCGTGGCCCAGGCCGAGCGGCAGCGCCGCCCGCTGGTGACGGTGCCCGAGGGGGCCCCCGCCCGCCAGGGGGCCAGGGCGCTGGCCCACCGGCTGCGAGAAGCGGCGATGGCAACCACGGCGACGTGACCGACGAAAGGAGACCGGGATGACCAGGATCGCGGTGGCGGGTAAGGGCGGGTCGGGCAAGACCACCGTGGCCGGGGTGCTGGCCCGGCTCCTGGCCGAGGGCGGCAACGAGGTGCTCACCGTCGATGCCGACGAGAACCCCAACCTGGGCATCTCCCTGGGGCTGGGCCTGGAGCGCACCTACGAGCTGGTGTCGGCCCGGGAGGCGCTTCTCCCCGACGGCCCGGCCATCTCGTCGCCCATGGAGGAGATCGTCGACCGGTTCGCGGCCGAGGCGGGCGAGCGGCTGCGCATCGTGCAGGTGCGCAAGTTCGAGGAGTTCCGCCCCGGCTGAGGGGGCCTCTCCGCCGGGCAGTTGCTCGCGCAGCTCGAGGACAAGCCGGGACGGGTCGTGGTCGTCGACCTGGGCGGGGGTGTGATGACGGTGGCGAGGGGCGACAAGTCCGAGGTGGACGCCCTGGTGGTGGTGGTCGAGCCCTACCCTCGCTCCACCGAGGTCGGACGGCGGCTGCTGGAGATGGCGGCCCAGAAGGGGATCGAGCGGCGGGTGGTGGTGGCCAACAAGGTGGCGGGCCAGGACGACCTCGACCTGATCCGCGAGCTGCTGGGCGCCGAGCCTGACCTGGTCATCCCCGACGACCGCTCGGTGCGGGCCGCCGACCGGGAGGGCGCCTCCCCC
>DATLGZ010000485.1:0-4601 GCA_035540235.1 Acidimicrobiales bacterium
GGACGGCTACTCCGCCTTCAGCGTGCGCCAGCCCACCACCGGCGAGGAGGCCGGCACCGGCCTGGAGGACATCCTGAGAGCCCGCGGCGTCACGCGGGTCGTGATCGTGGGCCTGGCCACCGACTACTGCGTCAAGGAGACCGGCCTCGACGCCCGCCGGCTGGGATTCGAGGCCACGGTGGTCACCGACGCCGTCGGCGCCGTCGACCTCCGGCCCGGGGACGGCGAGCGGGCCTTGCAGGCGGTGCAGGCCGCCGGCGTCACCCTGGTCTGAACGAGGCGCCTCGCCGCTGGGACGCCCGCAGGAAGGGCGGCGGGTCAGGAGGCCTGGCGGCGGCGCTCGGCCTGGCGGCGGCGGCGGATGGAGCGGCGCTCGGAAGCGTTCGCCCCGCCCCAGATGCCGTAGGGCTGGTTGGTGGCGATGGCGAACTCGAGGCAGGGCGTGCGCACCGGGCAGCCGGCGCACACCGCCTTGGCCTCCTCGGCCTGCTCCACCGCCTGGTCGTCGAGCTCGCCGGCGGGGAAGAACAGCTCGGTGGGCAGCGACCGGCAGGCAGCCCGGCACACCCACGCGTCCTGCTGGCGCGGGGGGTGGGCGGAGGTGCGGAGGGCGGTCTGAGCAGTCACAGGGCGGAGAAAAGAAAAGGAGGCGACGTGATCGCCTGCCTCGGCCTACCCACCCGTACGGGGCTCTACACGTGCCCGGGAGAAAAATCTCGCGATCAGGCGGCGGGCCGAGCCGCCGCCTCCCGGCGGCGGCGGCGGAGGCGGCGGCGCTCCGTCTCGGTGAGACCACCCCACACCCCGTCGTCCTGGCGGGTGACCAGGGCGTACTCGAGACACAGCTCCCGGACCGGGCACGTGGCGCAGACGGCCTTCGCCTCCCCCGCCTCCTCGTCGGTGAGGGGGAAGAAGACATCCGTGTCGAGGCCACGGCAGGCGGCCTGGTCGCGCCACGCCACGTCGGTGCGGGGGTTGGTGAGCATCATGGCAATATCCTCAACACCAACGTCGGCTCACGCATTTCCCGCCTTGAGGCCGGCCAGCTCGTCCTCCCCGGGGCGGGGCGCGTCGGGCGGTCGGCGCCGCTCGGCCTCCACCTGGGCCCGCCCCACCTGGATGAGGCGCAGGACCGTCACCAGCCCCATGCCGCCGACCATGTTGGCCAGCGCCGCCCACGTCGCCCCGCCGAGCCAGTCGGCGTAGCCGAAGGGGGCGCCGGCGTGCAGCGCCGCGAACATCATGAGAGACATCACGATGGCATGGTTCATCTTGGCGGCGGAGAGCAGGAACCCGGCCGAGACGGCGGCGGCCAGCTTGCCCGGCACGGAGTCGGTCCCCCGCTCCATCCACGTCATCAGGGTGATGGTCATGCCCCCGATCAGGCCGGCGGCGAACGAACGGGCGCCGATGCCGAAGTCCTCGTAGTGGCGGCCGATCTCGAGGGCGGACTCCCGCAGCTCGGGGAACCCGAGCATGGCCAGGCCGGTGAAGACCCATCCTCCGGCCAGGTTGCTGCACGCCGTGCCCCCCCAGAGCCGCAACAGGCCCCGTGGCCGGCACCGGCCCGCCACCACCGCGGTGACCGGCACGAGGAAGTTCTCGGTGAACAGCTCGCTGGACGCCAGCGTCACCGCGATGAAGCCGATCCCGAAGGCCAGGGCGGCCAGCAGCTCGTTGCCGGAGAGGTGGTGCACCACCAGCAGGGCCAACACGCCGATGCTCACGTCGAGGCCGCCCACCGTCCCGGTGGCGAGGAGGGCGGAGCGGGACCGCAGGAGGCGCCGCTCGCCCTCGTCGATGCACCGCTCGAAAGCGGTCGTCACCTGATCTGGCATGGCGCGCTTCCTACCCGCGTGCCTGGCCCACGACGCTCAGCAACCCCTCGGCCACCACGTGGCCGGCGTCCAGCGTGGCGTACCCCCGGTCCTCGAACAGCACGACGAGCTTGCCGTCCTCGACCCCCGTGACCGTGCCCTCCCCCAGCGAACGGTGGGCCACCCGGTCGCCCACGGCGAACGGCCCGTGGCCACCGGCCGGAGGCGCCGCTCCCCGCCGGCAGTTGTCGCACGCCCCGCACGGCGGCTGGAAGGGCTCGCCGAAGTAGCCGAGGAGCAGCTGGCGGCGGCACCCCCGAGACTCCGCGTAGGACCGGACCATCTCCACCCGTGACTGGTCGAGCCGGCGGCGGGCGGCGGCTGCGGCCGCCGCCGCCTTGCCGGCCGCCTCCGGGCTCACCGCCCCGGTGGCCCGCACCGGTTCACCGCCGGGGCCGACAGCCACCGCTCCTTCCCGAGCCAGCCAGCCCACCGCCGCCGCCGCCCGTCCCGGGCGCAGGCCGGCGGCGTCGGCCAGGGCGACCAGGAGCAGTCCGGCCGGCCCCGCCTCGACGGCGGCCCGGGCCACCCGCTCCAGCTCGGGCCGCTCCAGGCGGGGTCCGGTGGCGAAGAACCGGCGCATGCCCAGGTCTTCGGCCCGCCAGAACAGCACCGCCTCGGCCGGCTCACCGTCCCGGCCCGCCCGGCCCACCTCCTGGTAGTAGGCGTCGAGCGACTCGGGCGGCTCGGCGTGGAGCACGAAGCGCACGTCGGCCTTGTCGATCCCCAGCCCGAAGGCGTTGGTGGCGGCGATGACCTCGAGGTCGCCGGCCATGAACCGGTCCTGGACCTCCGCCCGGCGCCGGGCCGCCAGCCCGCCGTGGTACACGCCCGTGGCCACCCCCCGTGCCGCCAGAGCGGCGCCGAGCTCCTCGGCCCGCCGGCGGGTGGCGGCGTAGACGATGCCCGGCTTGGGCGCGGCCGCGGCAGCGGCTAGAAGGGCCTCGTCCCGGCCGCGGCCGTCGGCGTGGCGCTCGACCACCAGGGAGATGTTCGGGCGGTCGAAGCCCTTGACGATCACCAGCGGGTCGTCGAGGCCGAGACGGGCCACGATCTCCTCGCGGACCGGCGGGGCGGCGGTGGCGGTGAGGGCCAGCACGCGGGGATGGCCCAGCTCGGCCAGCACGGGTGCGAGGTGGAGGTAGGACGGGCGGAAGTCGTGGCCCCACGCGCTGATGCAGTGGGCCTCGTCCACCACGAACAGCGACGGGGGGTTGGCCCGCAAGGCGCCCATGGTGTCGGCGTTGGCGAACTGCTCGGGGGCCAGGAACAGGAACTCCACGTTTCCCTCGCCCACCTCGTCGAGGGCGGCACGGCGGGCGCCGGCGCTCAGCGTCGAGTTGGCCACCGCCGCCCCGCCCGCCCCGTCCTCGGTGATGGTCGCCACCTGGTCGTGCTGGAGGGCTATGAGGGGCGACACCACCACCGTCGGCCCGTCCACCAGCAGCCCCGCCACCTGGTAGATCGCCGACTTCCCGAACCCGGTGGGCATCACCGCGACGACGTCCCGCCCCTCGGCCAGCGCCGCGATGGCCTCCTGCTGGCCGGCCCGCAGGCGGTGGTAGCCGAAGCCCTGGCGGGCGGCGGCGCGGATGTCCTTGACGGCGACGGCCATGCGGGACCGGGTGTGCCCGCCGCCGCCCGGCCCTAACCGCGGCGGGGAACGGTCAGGGCGACTCGAGGAAGACGGGGTTGCCGATGGTGGTGCGGCCCCGGGCATCGGCCGTCTCGACCCGGTACCACGTTGCCGCCCCGGTGATGGGGAAGGCGCGCTCGAAGGGGTCGCGGTCGACGGTCACGGTGGAGGCCACCCGCCCGGCCCGCACCAGGCGCAGCACCTGGCCCTGCCCACCCCGAACCGTGACCCGCAGCTCGGCCTGGGCGTCGGGCCCGTCGACCGTCAGCGCCGACCCGAAGGTCCCCGCCGGCTGGCCGGGGGCCGCCGCCTCCAGCTCCAGCGCCGGGCTGGCCGCCACCCCCCGGGCCCGCACGTAGGCCCGCCCCGCCCGGATGGCGTCGACCAGGGCGGGGCGGGACAGCTCGGCGGCGTGGACCGCGGTGGCGCACGCCCCGTAGCGGGCGCCGCTCTTGTCGTCCGACCCGCACACGGCGGTGATGCGGTGGCCCTGGTTGAGCAGCCGCTCCCACAGGTCGACGGCCGAGTCGAAGAAGGGGTTGGGGGCCCGCACACCGAAGTCGGGCAGCCCGTACTCCTTCGGATCGACCAGGGCCTCGCCGGTCAGCACCTCGATGGTGTCGACCGCGCCCCAGTCGATGGCGTCGCCCAGGCGGAACTCGCAGCCCCGGCACAGGCTGCGGAAGAGCTCGCCGGGGAAGGTGGTGGGGTGGTTGACCTGGAACAGGGCGCCCCGGTCGCGGACCTCGCGCTGGATGTCGCCGATGCGCACGTCCTCGAAGCCGTGGCGGAACTCGATGAAGCCGGGAGTCTCCCCCAGCGACTGGACGTGGCCGGCGTAGGTGATGATCTCCCGCCCCGGCCAGATGAGGACGTCGGGGTTGGCCTCCTGCACCGCCCCGTACTCGTCCCAGTGGTGGCCGACCACGTACTCGGTCAGCGGGAGGAAGTCGAGGCCGGCGGCCCGGGCCAGCTCCACCACCCGGGCCGGTTCGGGCCCCTTGGCGCTGGAGTGCCAGGCGTGCATGTGGAAGTCCCCGTGGTACCAGCCCGGAGCGGGCCGGGCCACGTGGCGGGGGTCCACGGGG
>DATLGZ010000486.1:0-2223 GCA_035540235.1 Acidimicrobiales bacterium
GTGCTCAGCCGCCTCCACCGAGTCGTCGAACACGGCCGGGTGGGGGGCCGGCGCGCCGCCGGCCCGTCCCCCTCCCGCCGGCCGTGTTCGACGACTCGGTGGAGGCGGCTGAGCACCTGGTGCGGGTGCCCGGCATGGCCCTGGTGGTGGACGGCTACAACGTGTCGCAGGCGGGGTGGCCGGAGCACGCCATCGCCGAGCAGCGCCGGCGGCTGGTAGACGCCCTGGCCGAGCTGGCCGCCCGCACCGGGGTGGACGTGAGGGTGGTCTTCGACGGCTCGGACGTGCAGATGCCGGGCGTGGTGGCGACGACGGCGCGCCGGGTGCGGGTCAGCTTCTCGGCGCCGGGAGTGGAGGCCGACGACGAGGTGATCGAGCTGGTGGAGCAGCTGCCCCCGACCCGGCCGGTGGTGGTGGCGAGCAGCGACCGCCGGGTGCAGGCCGGAGTGGCCCGCGCCGGGGCCAACGTCATCTCCCAGGAGCAGCTGCTGGCGGTGCTGCGCCGCTGAGACCTCACCGGGCCCGGGAGACCGTCACACCCCCTCGGTAGGTTGCCGCTCGGGCGACGAACGACCAGGAGGTGGCCGTGGAGGCTCTGTCGATCAGCTGCGACGACTGTGTGATGCAGCACACGCCGGCGTGCGAGGACTGCGTGGTGACGTTCATCTGCCGCCGCGACGCGGGCGACGCCGTCGTCATCGACGTGGCCGACGCCCGGGCCGTGAGGCTGCTCAGCGAGGGCGGGCTGGTGCCCCGGCTGCGGCAGGTGCGTTGCACGGGGTGAGAGAGGCTCCCCATATCTCGTAAGGGCGAGTGGTAGCGTCCGGGCTTGAGGGCCCGCAGGTGCCGGGCCACCGATGCGCTTCGGAGCGTGAGTGCGCAAGCTCCACGTTGTCGGATTCACCAGCGATCTCGACGGCCTGATCTTCAGTACCCGCAAGGGGTCGAAGTCGGGGAGCTTCGTCGTCTCCATCGGCGAAGAGCTGCTCGAGAAGCTCGACGAGGTGCAGCGGCTGCGCAACGGCGGCGAGGCCACCACCCCGGCGAGCCTGCCGTCGCGCCGCGACGACCGGGAGCGCCGGCCCCGCCCCGAGAGCAGCCTCACGCCCCGGGAGATCCAGGCCCGTCTGCGGGCCGGGCGCACCATCGACGAGGTGGCTCGCGAGGCGGGCGTGGACACCGACTGGGTCGAGCGCTTCGCCGCCCCGATCCTGGCCGAGCAGCGCCAGGTGGTGGAGCTGGCCCGCAGCCTCACCTTCGCCAAGGCCCGCCTGGGCGAGTCGGCCGAGCCGCTGGGTGAGTCGGTGGCGGCCAACCTGGCCGACCGGGGCGTGCGCATCCTCGAGGACGAGTTCGACGCCAGCTGGAGCGCCTTCCAAGTGCGCGACGGGGTGTGGACGGTCCAGTTCCGCTACCGCTCCCGCAGCCGGCTGCAGCAGGCGACGTGGGAGCTCGACGTGGCCGCCAACCGGGTGGTGTCGCGCGACCGGCTGGCGTCCGACCTCGGGTACCTGGAGAGGTCGCGCCGCCGCCGGCGGCTGGCGGAGAGCGCCGAGGAGGCCGAGGCGGTGGCCGAGGCGTCGCCGGTGGTCGTGCGGGCCGCCCCCGCGGGCCGCACCGCCGCGGCCCCCGCGACGCCGCCGGCTCGCCGCCCGCCGGCCCGGCGTGCCCCCGCCAGCAAGGCCCGCACCCAGGCCCGGGCCGGGGCGGCCACGGAGAAGGCGTCGGCGGCCAAGAGGGCGACTGGGCCGGCGGGCAAGCCGGCGGCCAACAGGGCGAACGGGCCGGCGGCCAAGGCGGCGCGGGGAGCGGCGGGCAAGCCGGCGGCCAACAGGGCGAACGGGCCGGCGGCCAAGAGGGCGACTGGGCCGGCGGGCAAGCCGGCGCGGGGAGCGGCGGGGGGCACGGCGAGGAAGACGGCCGGCCCCACCCGGGCCGCGCCCCCCGGCCGGGCGGCCAAGGCCCCCAGGGCGGCCAAGGCGGCCAAGGCCGCCAACGGGACGAAGGGGGCCAACGGCGCCAAGGCGGCCAACGGCACGAAGGCGGCCAGGCCGGCCGGGGGCGGCCGGGCCGCCACCCCGGCGAAGGCGGCTCGGGCCCAAGCTGCGAAGGGGCGGGGCGGCGAGCGATCCACGCCCGCACCACCTGCGGCGGAGGCGCCGCCCGGCACGCCCGCGCCCCGGCCCCGGCGCCCGCTGGCCCCTCGCCCCACCGGCCTGGGGG
>DATLGZ010000487.1:0-3653 GCA_035540235.1 Acidimicrobiales bacterium
GGCCGTGGCCCTGGCCGTCGAGCGGCTGGTGGTCCGCCGCCTCTCCGGGCAGCCGGCGGTGGCGGTGGTGATGGCCACCTTCGGGGTGGCGCTCGCCCTCGACCAGGTGGTGACCATGGTGTGGGGCTTCGGCCCCCGCCACATCGGCGACCCGTGGGGCGCCGCCAGCCTGCGCGCCGGCGGCGTGGTGCTGTCGCAGGTAGACGTGGCCGCCCTGGTGATCGGCGGGGTGGTGGTGGGGGCGCTGGCCGCCTTCTTCCGCACGGCCCGCCTGGGCCTGGCCCTGCGGGCCGCCGCCTCCGACGCCGAGGCGGCCGCCGCCCTGGGGATCCGGCCCGCCACGGTGTCGCGCGCCGCCTGGGCCCTGGCCGCGGCGGTGGCCACGGTGGCGGGCGTGCTGCTGGCCTCCGGCCCGGGGGCGGCGGTGCCCAACCTGGGGGAGCAGGCCCTGCGGGCCTTCCCGGCGGTGGCGCTGGGCGGGTTCGTATCCCTCGGGGGCGCCCTGGCCGGGGGGCTGGTCATCGGCGTGGTCGAGGTGCTCACCGCCGGCTACGCCCCCGGCCAGGAGCTGGTCGTGCCCTACCTGGTCATGCTGGCGGTGGTGCTGGTGCGGCCCGACGGCCTGTTCGCCCGCCGGGAAGCGAGGCGGCTGTGAGCCGCCCCCGCCGGTCCCGGTCCGCCCTCGCCGCCGGGCCGAGCGCGCCGCCGGCGCCCGTCAGGCCGGTCGTCGCCGCCGCCGTGGCCGCCGCCGTGGCCTACGTCGCCCTGCCCTTCCTGGTGGCGGACTACTGGCTGGCGGTGCTGAACCTGGCCGGCATCGCCGCCGTGGGCGCCCTCGGCCTCGACCTCGTCACCGGCCGCACCGGGCTGCTGTCGTTGGGCCACGCCGCCTTCCTGGGGGCGGGGGCCTACACCGCCGCCGCCGTGGGCGGGCCGCTGCCGCTGTGGCTGGCCGCCGCCGGCCTGGTGGGGGCGGGGCTGGGGCTGGCGGTGGCGCCCTTCGCCGTCCGCCTGCGGGCCCACACCCTGGCGGTGGTCACCCTGGCCCTGGTGTTCGTGGGCCAGCACGTCTTCCGGGAGTGGACGGCGGTGACGGGCGGCAACGCCGGCCGCTCCGACCTCCCCCGCGTTGAGCTGCCCGGCACGCACGACCAGGGGTGGTTCTGGCTCGTGTGGGCCGTCGTGGGGGTGGCGCTGCTGGTCGTGCGCAACGTGGCCCGGTCACGCACCGGCCGGGCCATGGCCGCGGTCAAGGCCGACGAGGCGGCGGCGGCGGTGATGGGGGTCGACGTGGCTCGCACCAAGGCCGCCGCCTTCGTCGCCTCCGGCGTGCTGGCGGCCGTGGCCGGGGCCCTCTACGGGTCCTACCGCCAGTACGTGGGCCCCGAGGACTGGGGGCTGCTGCTGTCGGTCCAGTACCTGGCCATGGTCCTCATCGGCGGGGCCGCCACCCTGACCGGGCCCGTCCTCGGCGCCCTGTTCGTCACCGCCCTGCCCCACGCGGTGGACGCGGTGGTGGAGACGGGGCCGGGGTCGGCCGTCACCGCCGCCCAGGTCACCCAGCTGCTGTTCGGGCTGCTGCTGGTGGCGGCGGTGCTGACCGAGCCCCGGGGCCTGGCCGCCCTGGGCCGGCGCCTGCGCCGATGTAACGGCCGTCGAAGTGCGGAAGTCGAGCAGGGGTGCCTCTGACCATGCCCGTCCTCGGCCCCGTCCTCGGCCGCGTCGCCGGCCGCGCCCTGGGCGCGCTGGTGGCCGCCGCCCTCGCCCTCACCCTGCCCGCCTGCGGCCGGGGCGGGCCCTCGGCCGCCCCCGGCTTCGACGGCCGCACCCTCCGCCTGGGGGTGCTCACCCCGCTGCAGGGCCCGGTGGCGGTGGTGGGGCGGCCCCTCACCACCGGCGGCCAGCTCTACTTCGACTGGCTCAACGACGAGCGGGGCGGCATCGCCGGCCGCTACCGGGTGGAGCTGGTGGTGGAGGACACCGGCTACCAGGCCGACACCGCCCTGGCCAAGTACCAGAAGATCAAGGGCTCGGTGGTGATGTTCGAGCAGGCGCTGGGAACGGGCATAGTCAAGGCCCTCCTGCCCCAGCTCGACCGGGACGGGATCGTGGCCGCTCCCGCCTCTCTCGACGCCGACTGGGTCCGCCAGCGCCACCTGCTCGCCCTGGGGGCGCCCTACCAGGTGCAGTTCGCCAACGGCCTCCACCACTACGCCACCTCGCCCGAGGGACGGGGCCGGCGGGTGTGCTTCGCCGGGGTGGCCAACCCCTACGGCGACGCCGGGCTGGACGGCTTGGAGTCGGCGGCCCGCACGCTGGGGATCCCGGTGGCCGCCACCGCCCGCTACAACCAGGGCGACACGTCCTTCACCGGAGTCGTGTCCCAACTGCAGGACGCGAGCTGCGACGCCGTCTTCCTGGCCACCTTCTCCGGCGACACGTCCCGCCTGATCGGCGAGGCCGAGTCGCGCCGGTTCACGCCCCGCTTCGTCGTGCAGGCCACGGGCTGGGACCCCGCCCTCGCCTCCGGCCCCCTGGCCGAGGTGATGGCCCGCTCGGTCTGGGTCATCGGCGAGGGGACCGAGTGGGGCGACCGGTCGGTGAAGGGCCAGGCCGACCTCCTGGAGCGGCTGGCCCGCTACCGGCCCGACCAGCCTCCCGACTACTACCTCGTGTTCGGCTACTACCAGGCGTGGGCGGTGGCCCAGGTGCTGGAGCGGGCGGCGGCGCGGGACGACTTCAGCCGGGCCGGCATCGTGCGGGCCATGGAGGAGGTCGGCACCCTCCGCTTCGACGGCCTCTCGGGCGACTACCGCTACGGCCCCCCAGGCGAGCGGGTGCCCCCCCGGGCCAGCACGATCTTCTCGGTCGACCCGTCCCGGCCGCTGGGGCTGGCCGCCCTGGCCGTCAACCTGGAGACCGACGCCGCCCGCCGCTACGACTTCCCCTGACGGGCCTTCCCCTGACGGGACGGGGCCTGGCGGGACGGGGCCTGGCGGTCACTCCCGCAGGGCGGAGTCCTCGGGGTCGTAGACGATGGCGGCCCCGCCCACCAGGGTGAGGAGCACGCCGAAGCCCAGGGCCGAGATCAAGCCGGGGGCGCCGTCGCCCGCCTCGGACAGCGCCCGCTGGAGCTGCACGACGTAGACCAGGGTGACGGCCAGCACCACCCCTCCCAGGATGCGGCGGGCCCTGACCTTGCCGGGCAGGAAGCACAGCGCCGCCACCGCCCCCGCCAGGGCGAGCATGACCAGCCCGACCTTGAGGCCGTCGCCCGGGGCCAAGCGGTGGTTGACCAGGAAGGCGAGGGGCACGTCGTAGGCGTTGCCGTCGGCGTCGCCGATCGTGATCCAGGCGAAGAACGTTCCCAGCAGCACGGCGCCGGCGCCGACCAGCGCGGGGATGGGCCGCACGCCGGCGGGGTCGAAGCCCAGGCGGCGCTCGTCCCCACCGGTGGGCTCGCGGTCGGGGCCCGCCTCCGGTCGCGGGTCCCGTCTGGCGGGGGCGGGGACCGGCTCCGGCCGCAGGTCCGCCTCCAGGCCGGCGAAGGGGTCGTCGAGCGGGTCGGGACGGGACGGGGCGCCGGCCCGCTCCCCGGCCCCGACGGGCTTCACCGCCTCCGCGGGCTCCCCCCAGACAGGCCGCTCCCGCTC
>DATLGZ010000488.1:0-1799 GCA_035540235.1 Acidimicrobiales bacterium
CCCTGCGGGCCTGCCTGCCCCCCCGGCGGCGGCTGGGCCTCCTGCTGCCCGCTCTGGGGGCGGTGCTGTTCGGCCTGCTGGCCCACGCGGTGGTGGCCGACTCGAAGGCCGAGGCGTTCGCGGCCGTGGCCTCGGCCGGCATCTTCTCGATCGTGCTCCCCATCGGCTGCCTGGTCATCGGCGACGCCGTGCTGGGGGGCGACGTGCGCAACGGCACCCTCCACTTCACCTGGCTCTCCCCCGTTCCCCGCTGGACGATCGCGGTGGGCCGCTGGCTGGCGGGGGCGGCCACCGCCGCGGTGGTGCTGGGGCTGGCGTCGGCGGCCGCCGCCGTGGTGGCGGGGGTGCCCGGGCACGCCCCCGCCCTGGCCCTGGCCGTGGTGGCCGGCAGCGCCGGCTACGTAGCTGTGTTCGTGGCCCTGGGCGCCGTGGCCCGGCGGGCGGTGGTGTGGTCGCTGGCCTTCGTCGTGCTCGTCGAGCGGCTGCTGGGGGCGGCGCTCGACGGCATCGCCCAGCTGTCGCCGGGCTGGCTGGCCCGGGGCGCCTACGGCGGGCTGGTGGACGTCGCCGACCTGGTGCGGGCCGGCGTCCCCTCGGGCGGCGCCGCCCTCTCCCGCCTGCTCGTCGTCACCGCCGTCGCCTTGGCCGTGGCCTCGTGGCGGCTGGGGCAGGTCCACCTGGCGGGGGGCCGGTCGGAGTGAGGATGCGGCTGGGCGTCGTGCTCCTCGTCCCCTCGCCTCTGCGGCGGGAGGTCGACGCCTTCCGCCGTTCCCTGGGCGACGGCACCTTCGGCCGGGTGCCGGCCCACGTCACCCTCGTGCCGCCGGTGAACGTCAACCAGGCCGACCTGGGCGACGCCCTGCGGGTGCTGCGGGAGGCGGCCGCCGCCACCCGGCCGTTCTCCGTCCACCTGGGGCCGCCCACGTCGTTCCTCCCCGCCAACCCGGTGCTCTACCTGCCACTGGTGGGCGAGGGCCGGGGGGCGGTGTTCGCCCTGCGGGAGCGGGTGTTCCGCCCGCCTCTGGCCCGCGCCCTCACGTGGCCGTTCGTCCCTCACGTCACCCTGGCCGACGAAGCCGACCCGGAGCGGGTGCGGGCGGGGCAGGTGGCGCTGTGCGACTACGGCGCCGAGGCCTACTTCGAGCGCCTCCACCTGCTGCGGGAGGAGCCGGGCCGGGTCTGGAGGCCCTTCGCCGACGCCGCCTTCAGCGCTCCCGCGGTGGTGGGGCGGGGCAGCCTGCCCCTGGAGGTGAGCGTCACCAGCGCTCTCGACCCCGAGGCCCGGGCCTTCAGCGACGCCGAGTGGGACCGGCACTGGGCCTCCGAGGGCCTGGGGGGCGACCCCGAGCGGCCCAACCTGGCGGTGACGGCCCGGCGGGAGGGTCGGATCATCGCCACCGCCGAGGGCTGGGCCCGGGCGGGGGCGGCCTTCCTCGACAGCCTCATAGTGGCCGAGGACGTGCGCAACCAGGGAGTGGGAACCCACGTGCTGGCGGCCTACGAGGCGGCCGCCCTGGAGCGCGGCTGCCCCCGCCTGGCCGCCGACGTGTGGGCCGGCAGCCGGGCCGAGGCCTTCTACCGCCACCGGGGCTGGGTCGAGGAGGGCCGGCGTCCCGCCTGGTGGGGCGAGCGTGAGCGGGTGCTCCTCCGCCGCGACCGCTGACGGGCCTTCGCGCCGCGTTCGATCCGCCGGCCCCGCCCGCTACCCTTTGCGCCCATGATCCGGCGGGGACGGCTGGGGGCGGCGCTGGTCGCGGCCGCGATGGTGGCGGCGGGGGCCGCATCCCCTCTGGCGGCCC
>DATLGZ010000489.1:0-1977 GCA_035540235.1 Acidimicrobiales bacterium
GCGCTCACCGTGGCCCGCACCAAGGTCGTCCTCCTCGACGGCGAGGGGCGGGTGCGGTGGGAGTTCGACCACGGCGACGTGCGCGACGTCGCCCCCGTGCTCACCGCCGACGTCGTGCTCGTCCCCACCGAGGCGGGCCTCCTGGCGCTCGATCGGGCCAGCGGCCGCCGGCGGTGGGAGGCGGCGGTGGGGGAGCGGACCAACACGCCGGCGGTCGCCGGCGGTCGGGCCGTGGCCACCACATGGGAGGGGGAGCTGTTCGCCGTCGACCTGGCCGACGGGAGGGTGGCGTGGCGCATGCCCCTGGGCGGCGACTCCTTCGGGCCCGTGGCCGTGGCCGGGCCGGGCCTGGTGATGGCCACCTTCGACAGCGGACGGGCGGCGGGGGCGGTGGCGGTCGACGTCGCCACCGGGAGGGCTCGCTGGACGGTCCCGCTCCCGCCCAACGGGGTGAGCGCGCCAGCGGTCGAGGGCGACATCGTGGTGGTGGTGGCGGGCGACATCTCCGCCCACGGCCTGGCCGTGGCCGACGGGTCGAGCCGGTGGCGGCAGCGCCTGGAGGGCTCGGGCTCCCCCGAGGTCCCGCCCCTGCCCCTGGGCGACGGCACGGTCGTGGTCGCTCACCGCCAGGGGGGCATGGTCCAGTTGGTGGCGCGCGACGGCAGCGTCCGGTGGGAGGCCTCGTCCGATTCGGCGGCGGTGCGGGGCGGCCCGGCGGGGCCGGGGCCCAACGGCTGGTTCGCCATGCCGCTCGACGATGGGACGGTCCTGCTGGCGGGGCCCGACCGCGACGCCGAGCTGCGTGACCCTCCCGGGTTCGCGGCCGGCGTGGCCGCCGGCCCGGGCGGGCTGCTGCTGGTCGCCCGCACCCAGGGCCACGACAACGGCCTCGACGCGACGAGCGGCTGGTAGGGCACGGAGGCGGTAGAGTCGTCCCCGCCCCGCATGGCGCGGGGACGATTCTGGCCCGGCGCATCCCACGGTCGCTCCTCGAGGGCGCGGCGCCCGGGCCTACGCAACCGATGGGAGGAGGCGCCGTGGCTGTCGTCACCATGAAGCAACTGCTGGAGGCCGGGGTCCACTTCGGGCACCAGACGAGGCGCTGGAACCCGAAGATGAAGCGGTTCATCTTCGGTGAGCGCAACGGGATCTACATCATCGACCTCAACCAGACGCTGGTGAGGATCGAGGCGGCGTACAAGTTCGTCCGTGACCTCGTCGCCGACGGGGGGACGATCCTTTTCGTGGGCACCAAGAAGCAGACCCAGGACGCCATCGCCGGCTACGCCCAGCGCTGCGGGATGCCCTACATCAACGAGCGCTGGCTGGG
Source organism: Acidimicrobiales bacterium (assembly GCA_035540235.1). Classification (GTDB taxonomy): domain Bacteria; phylum Actinomycetota; class Acidimicrobiia; order Acidimicrobiales; family AC-14; genus JBFMCT01. The sequence goes on from DATLGZ010000489.1 coordinate 1,331, forward strand.
CGGGATGCTCACCAACTTCACCACCATCAGCGCCCGGGTGAAGAAGATGCAGGAGTACGAGCGCATGCAGGTGGCGGGCGACTTCTCGGCCATGCCCAAGAAGGAGGCGCTCATCCTCAGCCGGGAGCTGGAGAAGCTCCAGCGCAACCTGGGGGGCATCCGTAACCTGGCCAAGCTGCCCGACGCGGTGTTCATCATCGACACCAAGAAGGAGCACATCGCCGTCACCGAGGCCAACAAGCTGGGCCTGCCCATCGTGGCGGTGGTGGACACCAACTGCGATCCCGACGTGATCCAGTACGTCATCCCGGGCAACGACGACGCCATCCGGGCCGGCACCCTGATGTGCCGGATCGTGGCCGACGCGGTGGAGGAGGGCAAGCTCATCGCCACCAAGCGCGACGCCCGCAGCGGCGCCGCCGCCGCCGCCCAGGCCGCTGCCGGCCGGCCCGACCCCGAGGCCGAGGCCCGGCGGGCCCAGCAGCAGACCGAGGCCCGCCGCCAGGCCGCCCTCCAAGCCCAAGAGCGCGAGGCCCGCATGTCCTCCGTTCGCCGCAGCAGCGAGCCGGCCGCCCCCGCCGCCCCGGCGTCGGCGGCCGAGCCGGCCGCCGGCTCGGCGCCCGCGCCGGTGGCGGCCATCGCCGAGC
>DATLGZ010000490.1:0-2054 GCA_035540235.1 Acidimicrobiales bacterium
GCTTCCGGCGCCTGCGCGCTCGCCTGGACCGGCCCTGAGCGCCGCCCGACCGGCGAGCGCCAGCGAGCCGGGCGGGGATGGGGGAGCACGGCGCAGCCGGGCGGCGGGGGCTGCGCCCCCGCCGCCCGGCTGCGCCGTGCTCCCCCATCCCCGCCCGGCTCGCTGGCGCTCGCGCCGTCGGGCCTCAGGGCCGGTCCAGGCGAGCGCGCAGGCGCCGGAAGCGGTCGGAGTGGCGGAGGGGTTCGAGGTCGGGGTCGCCGTCCAGCAGGGAGACCTCGGCGAACCCGGCCTCCGCCGCCCGCTCCAGCCAGTCGAGAGCGAGCTCGACCTGGTCCGCCCCGGCGTGGCTGCAGGCCAGGTTGTAGGCGATGCGACCGCCGCCCTCGCCGCCGGAGCCGAAGGCCCGCTCGCCGGTGGCCACCGCCTCGCCGTAGCGGCCCGCCTCGTGCAGGTGCACGGCGAGGCGGGCGGCGGCCTCGGGGCCCGGTCCCTCGGGGCCCAGGAGGCGGTCGGTGAGGCGGCCGCCGAGCCCGGCCCGGGCGACCGCGTCGGCGACCGCCGGGGCGCCGAGACTGCTTGCCCCGTCGCGGTAGGCGGCCACCAGCCGGTCGATCGCCTCGGATGAGCGCCCGGCGTCGATGTCGAGGGCGGCCAGCAGGAAGTCGTCGGGCTGCCGACCGTGGGGGTAGCGGGCGATGGCGGCGCGCGCGCCCTCCCCGTCTCTCTCCGCCCGGCGTGACCAGGCCAGCAGCTCCATGGCCATGGCCATCACCTCGGCCGAGGGCCGGTCGGCGAGAGCCCGCTCGGCGGCGGAGGCGGCCGTGCCGGCATCACCCCGGCGCAGCGCCTGCCATCCCCCCACCAGCCCGTTCTGGAGGGTGGCGTTGCGGGCGGCCGAGAGCTGGCTGAGGTTGTAGAAGGCGAAGAAGCCGGCGAAGAGGGCGCCGAAGACGTACCCGTTGGCCATGGCGAGCAGCCCACCCGCCCCGGCCACCACCACCGACAGCAGGTGGGCGGGGCGCTGGCCGGCCCCGCCGGTGAACAGGTTGAGCACGGCGGCGGACACGCGGCCTCCGTCGAGAGGCAGCACGGGGAGCAGGTTCAGGACCGACCAGGCCACGTTGACGAAGACCAGGTCGGAGAGAACGGTCTGGGCGTTGGCCGAGAGGCCTTCGGTGGTGCGGGCCAGGTAGAGGGCGGGCGCCCCCAGGAGGGCCATCCCTGCCAGCGGGCCGGCCAGGCTGACGACGATGTCGCGGCGGGGGGAGAGCGGCTCCCCGGAACCGGACGTGAGCCCGCCCAGGCCCTGGAGGAGGATCTCCGGCCGCTGGCCGTAGCGGCGGAAGGCGACGGCGTGGCCCAGCTCGTGGAGCAGGACCGAACCCGTGACGATCACGACCCAGCTGACGAGCAACGCCCCACGGCGCACGCCGAAGCCGAGGAGCAGGACGACCAGCAGGAACGTCGGGTCGATCCGGACGGGGATGCCGCCGATGCGGAAGCCGAGACCGTTGCCCACGCCCGAAGGCTACGTACCTTCGGCGGGCAAGCGGGGCCTGGTTGCCTCGGGGGCTGCGCCCCCGCCGCACGGCTGCGCCATGCTCCCCCATCCCCGCCCGGCTCGCTGGCGCTGGCGCGGTCGGCGGCGCTTGCCACCTACAACAAGTCTGTCGATCCGCCGCAGGCAAGCGCCTGACCGAGCCTCCCGGGTGGGCCGGCCGGGCCCCGGGCGCTCAGCTCGTCAGCTCCGGCGCCAGCGCCGCCAGAAGGGCTTGCGCGAGGGCCGCTCCAGCTCGGCGAGGATGTCGAGGCCGGCGGCGTTGACGATCTCCTCGGCGGCGTCGAGCACCTCGGCCGCCCCGTTGCCCAGGCCGGGCGGCTCCTTGGGTGTCGGGGGCGCGATGAGGCTCCCAACCTTCCAATTGATGTCGGCCAGCCGGGGGGCGTAGCCCGTGCAGTTCTCCGGGCACCGCCACGGCGCTTCCGGCGCCAGGTCGATGTTGCACTTGCGGACCGTCTCCCCCGTGGGATACGTGCGGCTCTCGTAGTTCTTG
>DATLGZ010000491.1:0-2106 GCA_035540235.1 Acidimicrobiales bacterium
CCCCCGGCCCGAAAACACGCGTCCGCGCCTCGACCGCTGCTCGGCCCACCGCGTCACGGCCCAAACGCCCGCATCGCCCCAGGTCACGCCCGGTCTTCGTCCCTCCGCTACGACAACTCGCGTCAGACCCGTTTGTTCCCGCTTGCTCACAACATGCCGCCGCATCGGCTCCGCCACTTCCTGTTCACGTGGCCGAAGACACAGGGGATCGACGACGCCCTCATCCAGCCCGACTCTGGCCATGCCTCCCGCACCAGCCTGGAGATCTACTCCCGCATCGCCCTGGCCGACGCTCAAGAGAGCTACGACAGGGTCATCGACCGGTTCCCGGTGTGACGCCCTACCTTGCCCCTGGTGACACGGACCCGAGCACTGGGCCGTGTCACATGGCGGGCCTCTTCGCGGGCCCGCCCCGGCCGGGCAGGAGCCCGGCCTCCTCCGGAGCGTGGGGGCCCCTGCCCCACGCCCGGCCGTGTCAAATGGCGGGCCTCTTCGCGGGCCCGCCCCGGCCGGGCAGCTTTGGGGCGTCGGGATCACATCGGGCGGCGAAACCACCGCGGCGCGGCTTGAGCGCCACAAGGGCGCGGGCGACGGCGCCGCCGGTAACCTGGGGGTATGACGGCGGTGACGGTGTTCGTGGACGAGGCGGTGCGCGGCGACTTCCCCCCGGTGTGCGCCCGCACGGGCCGGCCCACCGATGACTTGGCGTGGTTCGAAAGGCCCGTAAGCGGCCGCAACTGGGCGCTGCTGCTCCTACTCCTGCTGGGGCCACCGGGCTGGCTCGTGCTGGTCGTCCTGCTCGCCACCGACCGCCGCGAAACGCTCACCGTGCGGCTGCCCTACTCCCCCGAGGCGTGGGCCGCCGACCGCCGCCTCCGGGCCCGGAGCCTGGGGACGTTCGCCGCCGGCGCGGCCGCCGTGCTGGCGGGCTACGGCTTCACGGGCACCGGGCCGGCCGGGGTGTGGTTCGTGATCGGGATGGGGCTGGTCGTGGGCGGGGCCGCTCTCGCGTGGGCCCGCCGTGCCGCCGACCCGAGCTTCTCCCTCGACGCGTCGCGGCGGTGGGTGACGGTGACCAACGTCCACCCCGCCTTCGTCGAAGCGACGCTGGCCCGGCCCGTCGCCGTCAGCCCGGGCCGGTGAGCAGGGCCCGCAGCGACTCCAGGGTGTCGGCCTCGGCCGGGGACTTGTCGGGGCGGTAGCGCCTCACCCGGGCGAAGCGGAGGGCCAGGCCGCCCGGGTAGCGGGTCGACGACTGCACGCCGTCGAGGGCTATCTCCACCACCAGCTCGGGGCGGACGTGAACGGCAATGCCCTCCCGGCCCACCTCCCGGGCCAGCAGCTCGGCCGTCTGCCATGCCAGCAGCTCGTCCGTCAGGCCCTTGAACGTCTTGCCCACCATCACCAGCCCGTCCTGGCCGCGGGCACCGAGGTGGAGGTTGGAGAGCCATCCCGTACGGCGGCCGTGGCCCCACTCGGCCGCCAGCACCACCAGGTCGAACGTCTTCACCGGCTTGACCTTGCGCCACGAGCCGCCCCGCCGCCCGGCCGCGTATGTGGAGTCGGCGGCCTTGACCACCACGCCCTCGTGGCCGGCGGCCAGTGCGCCGGCGGCGAAGGCGCCGGCCGCCACGGGGTCGTCAGTGAGGATCGACGGCACCCGCCAGGGGGCGGCCAGCTGCTCGAGCGCTTCCAGGCGGGTGATCAGGGGCTCGTCCAGCAGGTCGGCCCCGTCGATGTGGAGGACGTCGAAGAAGCGGGCGGCCAGGCCCGCCGGGTCGGGGCTGTCTCCACCATGGCTGGCGAAGCGGCTCATGACCTCCTGGAACGGGTCGGGGCGCTCGCCCTCCTCCGACCACCCCAGGGCCTCGCCGTCGAGGATGAAGCAGCGGCCGGGGAGCTGGCGGGCCACGCCGGCGATCCCGGGCAGGCGGGCGGTCACGTCGTTGAGGTTGCGGGTGAACACGGCCACGTCGTCGCCGTCGCGGTGGACCTGGATGCGGGCGCCGTCCAGCTTCCACTCCACCGAGGCGCGACCGCACAGGGCCAGCGCCTCGCCCACCGTGGCCGACGACGCCGCCAGCATGGGCAGCACCGGCCGCCCCG
>DATLGZ010000492.1:0-12812 GCA_035540235.1 Acidimicrobiales bacterium
GTACCGGTCGAGCCCGCCCCAGGCCATCCAGTCGAACGGCTCGCTCGCCCCCAGCCCGTACACGGCCGCCACGAAGCGGGCCACCGTGTCGTTGTAGACCACGTAGGGCATGTGGCCGGGCGGGCCGTCCCACCGCCCGTGCTCGTCCTCGGCCGCCACCGCGGCGGCGGCCGCCTCCAGCTCGTCCCAGCGGTCGTCGGGCGCCGCCCGCAGGCGTCTCTCGATCTCGGCGTCGCTCAGCCCCTCCACGCACCGAACGTACGCCTCCGGCGTGCTTCAATGAGCGGCGCTCACGAGGGGGTCGGCAGATGAAGAACCGGTTGATCGCGCTGGTGCTGGTGGTGCTGGCCGCCTGCGGCGGCAACGGGGCCGACGCGCCCCCGGCCGCCCAGGAGGCCGTCCCCCTGCCGGAGGACCGCCAGACGCTGACGGTGGCGACGCCGGGCGACGTCTACATCACCCGCGACCGGATCTTCCTCGGCATCTGGCCCGACAACGCCGGGGTGTGCGAGACCCTCGTCGGCATGGATCACGACTTCCAGCCCACGCCCGTGCTGGCCACCAGCTGGACGTACCGGGGCGACAACACCTTCCGCTTCGAGCTGCGGCGGGGCGTGCGCTTCCACAACGGCGCCCCCCTCAACGCCGAGGCCGTCCGCTACAGCATCAACCGGGTGGTGGAGCTGCGCCAGACCCTCAACACGTTCGTCGGCCCCGACTCCGTCCGGGTGGTCGACGAGTACACCGTCGACATCACCCCCACCCAACTCAACCTCCGGCTGCCCGAGCAGATCGTGCACCCCTTCTTCAGCATCGTGGCGCCCGGCACCAACCCGGCCGAGCGCCCGGTGTGCACCGGCCCCTTCACCTTCGCCAACTACTCGCCCAACGACCGCCTGGTCGTCAACCGCAACGACCAGTACTGGGGGGAGGACAAGGCGAAGCTGCGCCAGATCACGTTCCGCTTCATCCCCGACCAGAACACCCGCCGCCTGGCCCTGGAGTCGGGCGAGGTCGACCTGGTGTGGTTCCTCGCCCCCCAGCAGACGGCCGACGTGCGGCGGCGCCCCGGCCTCCAGGTGGCTCCCGCTCCGCCGGGGGCGGTGGTCGACATCTCCCTCAACCTCAATGGCCAGGGCCAGCACACCCTGCTGCAGGACCCCGAGGTGCGCCGGGCGCTGTCGATGAGCCTCGACCCCAGAGCCCTGGCCGAGCAGCAGTGGCAGGGCAACGCCCAGCCGGTGGCGGGGGTGAGCCCGCCGGCCGTGCTCGGCATCGCCGCCGGCACGGTCAGGCCCCACCTGGCCGACGTGGGCCAGGCCCGGCGCATCCTCGAGCTGAGGGGGTGGCGCGAGGGCCCCGACGGCATCAGGGAGAAGGACGGTCGCAAGCTCTCCCTCGTGGGCACCGCCCAGTTCGACTTCGAGCCCGAGGCGCTGCAGTTCCTCCAGGCCCAGGCCCGCCGGGTGGGCATCGACCTGCGGCTGGAGAAGGCGCCCGACGCCGCCGCCTACTCGGCCAAGATCAACTCCGGCGAGTGGGACGTCGACGTCAACTACTACAACCAGAACGACGCCAACCCCGTCCGCATCCCCGCCCAGTTCTGGTACAGCAGGGTGAACAACGCCCGGGTGCGGCTCACCAACCCCGGCCCGCGCTTCGACGCCCTGGTCGACGAGGCTCTCGCCGCCCCCGACCTGCTGACCGCTCAGCGCAAGGCGGCCGAGGCCATCAACGTGCTGGTGAACGAGGAGGCGGCCGCCATCGCCCTCACCAACTTCCCCCAGATCTACGCCCACAAGACGAGCGTCGCCGGGTTCCAGCCCCATCCCTCCGTCAACCACCAGTCCTGGACCGCCGTCCACCGCGTCGGCTAGGACCTCGCCCTCAGGCGGCGGCGGCCCGGGGCCGGCCGGTACGCCGGCGCGGCACGGTGAGTCAGTGACGCGGTGAGGGTCTACGCCGCCCGGCGGGTGGCGTCGGCCGTGGTCGCCCTCCTCGGCGTCTCGGTGCTGGCCTTCGCCCTGGGCGTGCTCGCCCCCGGCGACCCGGCCGAGGTCGTGCTGTCCCGGTCGCTGGGGCAGCCGCCCACCGACGAGCAGCTGGCCGAGATGCGGCGGGAGCTCGGCACCGACCGGCCCGTGGTCGTGCAGTACCTCGACTGGCTGAGCGGGGCGGTGCGGGGCGACTTCGGCAGCTCGTGGCTGCGGGGCGTGCGGGTGCGGGACGCGCTGGCCGAGCGGGTGCCGCGGACGTTCGCGCTGGCCATGGCCGGCGCCGGCCTGTCGCTCGTCATCGGCATCCCCATCGGGGTGCTGGCCGCCACCCGCCGCAACTCCGTGGTCGACCACGTCTCCCGCCTGGGGGCGCTGGTCGGGGCGTCGTTCCCCAGCTTCTTCCTCGCCTACGTGCTGATCTGGCTGCTGGCGGTGCGGTTCCGGGCCCTGCCCGTGTTCGGGTTCGGCTCGGCCGCCCACCTCGTGCTGCCGGCGCTGACCCTGGCCCTGGGACCGGCCGCCGTCCTCGCCCGCCTCACCCGCTCGGCGGTGCTGGAGGTGCTGGGGGAGGGCTACATCCGCACCGCCCGCTCCAAGGGGGCGAGGGGGACCGCGGTGCTGTTCCACCACGCCCTGCGCAACGCCCTCATCCCCGTGGTGACGGTGGCCGGCCTGTCGGTGGGGCACCTGCTGGGCGGCTCCCTGATCGTGGAGTGGGTCTTCGCCTGGCCGGGGATGGGGGAGCTGGCCGTCTCCGCCATCCACGACCGCGACTACCCGCTCGTGCAGGGCTTCGTGCTGTTCGCGGCGGCCGTGTACCTCCTCGTGAACCTGCTGGTCGACCTCAGCTACGCCCGCCTCGACCCCCGTGTGCGGGTGGAGGGGAGGCGATCGTGAGCGTGGCCGCCGAGGAGGTGGCGAGCTTCACGCCGCCGTCGTTCGGCGCGGCCCGCCGCCTGGTGCGAGACCCGGCGGCGGCGGTGGGGCTCGTGCTGGTCGCCCTCTTCCTGGCCATGGCCGCCTTCGGGCCCGCCCTGGCCCCGCACGACCCCCTGGAGGTGACCGTCGACCGTCTGGAGGGGCCGAGCCTCCGCCACCCCCTGGGCACCGACGGTCTGGGGCGGGACGTGCTGAGCCGGCTGCTCACCGGCGCCCGCCTCTCCCTCGGCACCGCCCTGGCCGCCTCGTTCCTGGTCACCGTGGTGGGTGTGATCGTGGGCACGATCGCCGGCTTCTACGGGGGCATCGTCGACCGCCTCCTCATGCGGGTCGTCGATGTGGTGCTGGCCGTGCCCGGCCTCGCCCTCGCCCTGGCCGTCACCGGGCTGTTCGCCCAGAGCCTCACCGCGGTGATGCTGGGGCTGGTGACCATCTGGTGGGCGGGCTACGCCCGGGTGGTGCGGGGGCTGGTCCTGTCCATCAGGGAGCGCCAGTTCGTGGAGGCGGCCCGGGCCGCCGGCGCCACCGAGAGGAGGATCATGGTGCGCCACGTGCTGCCCAGCGCGGTGTCGCCGGTGATCGTGCTGGCCACCTTGGAGATCGGCCAGCTGATCCTGGCCGTGTCGGGGCTCACCTTCCTCGGGCTGGGGGCGCCCCCGCCCACCCCGGAGTGGGGGGCCATGCTCAACGAGAGCCGCATCTACTTCCTGTCCGACCCCCACGTGGTGCTGATCCCGGGCCTGACCATCAGCCTGGCCGTGCTCGCCTTCAACCTCCTGGGCGACGGCATCCGAGACGCCCTCGACCCCCACCGCACGGTGGCCGGGCTCAGAAGTCCACGACGGTCACGCCGAGCTGGCGCAGCAGCGGCACCACCGGCTGGGCCGGGAACTCGAGCACCAGCAGCTCCAGGCGCGGGCTGACGAGCTGGCAGGCGGTGGCCACCCACGCCGCGTGCTCGCAGAACTCCGGCCCGCCGCCCGCCACCACCATCCGGGTGCGGGCGTAGGCCGACTCCCGCTCCAGGTCCCACGTCCGCCGCTCGTAGGCCGGGTAGAGGGTCTGCACCTGGCCGTACAGCGCCGCCCCGCACAGGTAGGGCGCCACCCGGTCCTTCAGGTAGACGATCAGCCCCGCCTCGTGCGCCCGGGCCAGCTCGCCCGCCTCCCGGCAGTCCTCCAGCACCCAGCCGGTCACCGCCGGCGCCTGGTAGCGGCCCTCGCTGTCGCTGGCCGTGAGCCGCCGCACCTCGCGGTCGAGCTGCTCGCCCCGGTGGGCGAACCCGGCCACCGCGGCTACCAGCACGGCCACCGCCGCCGTCCGTGACACCCACCGCCCCAGGGGCTTCCCGTTCGACGCCAGGATGATGAACATGGCGAGCACGGCGGGGAGGGCGAAGAAGAACCGGAAGTAGGGGAAGAACACCGAGGGGCTGCCGTCGGCCGCCTTGGCCGTGGCCAGGGTGGCCACCCCCAGCCCCCCGGCGGCCACCACCGCCGCCAGCCCGGGGAGGCCGCGGCGGGCCACCAGCACCAGGGCGGCCACGGCGAGCAGGGCCAGCGGCACGGCCGGCGAGCGCAGGAAGTCGAAGCCGTAGGCGGTGAAGTACTGCTCCAGGCGGGTGCCGCTGTCACGCAACTGCTCACGCTCCAGCACCAGCGGCCAGCGGTAGTGCACCTCGTAGGCCGGCCGGGAGGAGTAGAAGGCCCGGGCCAGCACGTGGAACACCAGGCCCAGCTCCACCCCCAGCGCCAACGACAGCCACGCCCGCGCGCTCCGCCAGTGCCGGAGGACGAGGTAGGCGGCGGCCGGCGCGCTCAGCAGCACCGACGACTCGTTGAGCGAGCCGCCCACCACCGCCAGGAGGCCGAAGCCGACCATGGCGGCGGGACGGGGCGCCCCCGCCACCCCGACGGCCACGCCCACCGCGGCCAGGGCGATGCCGGGAGTGATGCCCCGGGGGAGCGAGGCGGCCGCCACCAGCTCCGTGCTCAGCACCAGGCAGCCGGCGAGGATGGCGCCGGCGGCCAGCTTGGCCCGCTTGAGCCACGCCACCAGCGCCAGCAGCACGCACGGCAGCGTGCTGAGGAAGGCGCCGGCGATGGGCAGGGCGTGCCCCAGGGCGACGCCGCCCGCTCGCAGCGGCACGGCCACCGCCGACTCCAGCCAGCTGCCGTAGGACTGGCCGTAGAAGTAGGGGGCCCGCACGTGGCCGGCGCGGAGGTCCTCGGCCGTCCACCACAGCACGGCCTGGTCCTCGTCGGTGAAGCGGAAGCCGAACTCCCTCAGCAGCCGGGCCCGGTCCACGACGATGAGGGCCACCACGGCCAGGCAGGCCAGGCCCAGCAGGACGTCGCGGCGGGCCGCCGGCTCTCCCTCCGCCGCCGGCTCCGGCGCCTGGCCGACCGCCTCGGGGTCGAGGTCGGCCGTGTCGGCCTTCAATCCAGATCGGCGAACGCCTCGGCCTGCCTGGGCGGGCCGGCGACGAGCAGGACGGCCCCCTTCTCGAGGACCGTGTCGGGGGTGGCGTAGGTGAAGCCCTCGCCTTCGGGCTTGACGCAGACGACCGTCACCCCGAAGCGGGCCCGGATGCCGAGGTCGCCCAGGGTCTGGCCGGCCAGGCTGTTGGGCACGATCGCCTCGACCATGGCGAAGTCCTCGTCGAGCAGGAACCAGTCGATCTTGCGCCCACCCACGAGATGGGCCACCCGGTGGCCCATGTCGTGCTCGGGGAAGACGACGTGGTGGGCGCCTACCCGCTCGAGGATGCGACCGTGGGAGCGGGTGATGGCCTTGGCCCAGATGTCGGCTACGCCGAGGTCGGCCAGGGCGGCGGTGGTGAGGATGCTGGCCTCGACGTCGTTGCCGATGCCCACCACCGCGTGGCGGAAGTCGGGGACGCCCAGCTGGCGCAGGACCGTCTCGTCGGTGGCGTCGGCCTGCACCACGTGGGTGAGCATGTCGGCGTAGTACTGCACGCGGCCGCCGTCGCCGTCGATGCCCAGCACCTCGAAGCCGAGCCGCTCCATCTCGGCCGCCACTGCGCCCCCGAAGCGGCCCAGGCCGATGACCGCCACCGGCTGGCCCGCCTCCGGGCGGGGTCGCCGCCGGCCCCCGCTCCCGTGCTTGTCCCGGCCGGCGTCAGCCAATGATCGGCCTCTCGTCGGGGTGGTGGTAGCGCAGGTCCCGCCGGCGTAACACGAGGGCGGCGAAGAGGGTCGGAGGGCCCACCCGGCCCAGGATCATCAGGGCGATCACGCCCACCTGCGAGGTGGCCGACAGCAAGGGCGTGGCGCCGGTCGAGAGGCCGACGGTACCGAGGGCGGAGATCACCTCGAACTGCAGGTCGGAACGGGGCAGGGTGGTGGTGGCCCGCAGGGCCATGGTGGCGATCACCGCCGCGCCGAGGAGCATCAGCGCCACGGTGACGGCCTGGCGCTGGGCCTCGGTGGGGATGCGCCGCTTGAACACCACCACGTCAGGGTCGCCCCGCACCTCGGCCCACAGGACCCAGCCCAGCAGGGCGAAGGTGGTCACCTTGATCCCTCCCGCCGTCGAGGCGCTGCCGCCGCCGATGAACATGAGCACCTCGGTGAGCAGTTGCGACGGCTCCCGCAGGCCGGCCACGTCGACGGAGTTGAAGCCCGCGGTACGCGGCGTGACGCTGTGGAACACCGCGTTCACCACCGAGTCGAGCCCCGACAGCGGACCCAGGGTCCTCGTGTTCGTCCATTCGAACCATGCCAGCAACACCGCTCCCGAGACGATCAGAAACCCGGTGGTCACGACCGTCAGCTTGGCGTGGAGGTTCCACCTCCGCGGCGAACGGGGATGGCGCGCGATCTGGACCCACACAGGGTAGCCGAGCCCGCCCACGACCACCGTGGCCGCCATCACCGCCAGTAGGAAGGGGTCGCGGTTGAACGCCACCAGGCTGTCGGAGAAGAGGGCGAAGCCGGCGTTGTTGAAGGCGGACACGGCGTGGAAGACGCCGAGGTAGGCGGCATCTCCCAGCGACTCGCCGTGGCGGGCCCAGAACCGCCAGGCCAGGGCCACCGCCACCACCCCCTCCACCCCGAGGCTGAGGCGGGTGACGCCGACGAGCAGGCGGCGGACGTCGCCCAGGTTGAGCGAGCCCGCCTCGGTGGCGGCGATGAGCCGCTGGCGGAGGCTGATGCGGCGGGCCACCACCAGCACTATCAGCGACGACAGCGTCATGATCCCCAGGCCGCCGGCCTGGATGAGCAGGAGGATGACCACCTCGCCGAACCCGGTCCACGACGCGGCCGTGTCCACCACCACCAGGCCGGTGACGCATACCGCCGACGTGGCGGTGAACAAGGCGGTGACGAAGGGGGGGCGGCCCTCTCCCTCCCACGCTCCGGGGATCGACAGCAACAGGGCGCCGACCAGGCTGGCGCCCACGAAGGCGGCCACGACGTACTGCGCGGGATGGCGCAGCGCCAGCGAGAACCTGCCGGTGCGGGTGGGCGGCACGGGCACACCGTAGGGCGCAGAACGGATCGGGGGCCCGGGACCCTGCGCTCGTCCCCGCCCCGCCCGGGCATGTCTCTCCCGCGCGGCGGCGTGGGGTCCGCCGTAGACTCGGCGGCAGTGGCCCTCCGATCCGACGCCGCCGCCACCCGGCTCGACCCCGCCGATCTGGAGCAGTACCGCCGGGAGCTGACCGGCTACTGCTACCGCATGCTGGGCTCGGCCTTCGAGGCGGAGGACGCCGTCCAGGAGGCCCTGGTGCGGGCATGGAAGGCGGGGGACAGCTTCGAGGGCCGGTCGGCGGTCCGGTCGTGGGTCTACCGCATCGCCACCAACGTCTGCCTCGACATGCTGCGGGGGCGCCAGCGCCGGGCCCAGCCCATGGACCTCGGGCCGGCGGGCCAGGCCGGCGCCTTCACCGGCGCCACCCGGCCCGAGCACGCGTGGGTGACGCCCATCCCCGACGGCAAGGTCTTCGGCGACCCAGGCGACCCGGGCGACCCGGCGGCGGTGGCCGAGGCCAGGGAGACGGTGCGGCTGGCCTTCGTGGCCGCCCTCCAGCACCTGCCCGCCCGCCAGCGGGCGGTCCTGATCCTCCGGGAGGTACTCCGCTGGCAGGCCGCCGAGGTGGCCGAGCTGCTCGACACCAGCGTGGCCTCGGTGAACAGCGCCCTCCAGCGGGCCCGGACCACGCTGGCGACCCGCCACCTCGACGGCGACGGCGCCCGTGACGGCGGCCCGGCGGGGCCGGCGGCACCCGACTCCCAGCAGCAGGCGCTGCTGGCTCGTTACGTCGATGCCTTCGAGCGCTACGACATCGAGGCGCTGGTGGCCCTCCTCCACGAGGACGCGGTGATGTCGATGCCGCCGTTCGACTTCTGGCTCCACGGCCCCGAGCAGATGGGCCGGTGGTTCGTGGGCGAGGGCAGCGGGTGCAGGGGCGCCCGCCTGGTGGCGACGGCGGCCAACGGCTGCGCCGCCTTCGGCTCCTACCGGGTCGACCCGGCCGGCGGCCACCACCCGTGGGCGCTGCAGGTGATCGAGGTGTCAGACGACCGGATCGTGGGGCACCACAACTTCCTCGACTCCGGCCTCTTCGCCTACTTCGGCCTGCCCGCCCACCTCGGCTAGAACTGGGACTAGGGCCTCGCCGGCCCACCACCGCTCCCGCAGTCGAGCACGCCGCTGAGGCCGGCCAGGTCGATCAGCCCGGCCAGCTCGGCAGGGGCGCCCCGCACCGCCACCTCGAGGCCGGCCCGGCGGGCGGCCAGCTGGAGGCGGGCCAGGCGGTCGACGAGGCCGAGGTCGGAGGAGCCAAGGTGAGAGGAGACGGGAAGGGGCCAGCGCGCCACCTCCGCCCCGCCGCGGAGGAGCACGACCTCGCCGGCGGTCCGGGGGCGTGTCACGGCTGGTAGGACGACCTGGTGGTTGCGAACTCACCGGCGGGCAACACTGGGTGGCATGTCGTGGCAGCGCTCCTCGGTGTCGGGGACGGTGCCGGCCGACCCGGCCGGCGAAGCGGTGGCGGCCGCCATCGTCGAGATCCTGGAGGGAGCGTCGGTCGAGGTCGTGTACTTCCGGGAGGGCGATTCGCTCCCGCCGCCGGAGGGCAACGGCGCCGTCCCCGCCGCCACCGCCACCGGAGAGGGCCCCGCCGGCTGGCAGATGGCGCTGACCGTCACGCTGGGCGGGCCCATCGGCCTGCTGGTGCGGGCGGGCAGCCCGCCGTTGATGGAGGTGCTGGGCGCCCTGCCGGGAGCGGGGGTGCGCACCGCCGCCCGCTACCGGGCCGTGCCCGGGGCGGCAGGCCCGGAGGGGCGGCTGACGCCCGCCCTGGGCCGGGCGCTGCGTGACACGCTGGTCGTCGAGGCCCTGAGCCGGCATCACGTGTGCGCTCCCGAGCGGGGGGCGGAGCTGATCGGCGAGGCGCTGGAGTACCTCATCGAGCTGAACGGCACCCGGGTGGAGGCGCACGACCTCACCCACGGCGTCGTCATCACCGGCGCCCTGGCTCACCCGCCGCGGCTGCGCTTCGCCTACCCCCGCGACCTCCGGGCGGCCAAGCGAGCCCCCCTCCTCTTCGACGGCGAGCGGTCGGTGCTGATCGTCGACTGGGAGGGCAACGCCCGCACCGAGCTGCAGCGCCACCGACCCCATCACCTCGTCCCGTGGGCCCCGCCCCTGCCCGCCGAGGCGGCCGACTTCGCCGACAGCGGCTCGCTGGTGGCGGAGGCCACCCGCAGCCTGGGCGGCATCGGCTTCTTCCTGCGCGGCGACCGCACGATCTGGGTCTTCGCCGACGGCGAGCCGCTGCTCATGCGCCGCGGCGAGCACTGGTCGGCCTTCCCATTGGAGCTGGCCGCCGCCATCGCCAGCGCCATCGAGGGCACCGACAAGGCGGCCGACATCGCGGTGGACGCCGCCTTCATCATCTCCGCCCAGCGGCACGGGGCGATCCTGGCCATCGTGGACGGCCCCCACCGCCTCGAGGGCATCGTCCCGCACAAGGACCGCTACGACCTGCGCGACGAGTTCGACCCCATGGGTATGCGGGCCGAGACCAAGCTCCACCACCTGATCGACGCGGCCGAGCTGGACGCCCAGACGCTGGCCCGCCTGGCCGCCCTCGACGGGGCGACCATCCTCGACCGCGACGCCAACCTCCTGGCCTACGGCGCCGTCGTCACGAGCGCGGCGAGCGAGCACGAGGGCGCCCGCACGGCGGCGGCCAAGACGCTGTCGCTGGCGGCCGAGATAGTCCTGAAGGTCTCCGCCGACGGCGGCATCATCGTCTTCCGGGACGGGAGGGTGGTGGCGACGCTGCTGGGGTAGCCCCGCCCGCTCAGCTGCGGCCCTCGCTCACGTCCCTCAGGGCGGCGAGGTAGCAGTCGGCGAAGCGGCGGATGGCCTCGGGCCCGAACAGCACGCAGGGGTAGCGGAACACCAGGTGCAGGCAGCCGCCCACCACCACCGCGCCGACCGACAGGCACGTCGGGGTGCGGGCGGGAGCGGAGTACCACACCTCGACGGTGTCGCCCGCCTCGCCCCCGAAGGCCGGAGGCTCGTGGAGCCAACCCATGTAGGCGAGCATGGCGGTGTCGACGTAGCGCCGGCGGGTCGGCGGCTGGAGCACGACCAGCGACTGCTTGGCCCACAGGGGGAGGAGCCCGGAGCGCTCCAGAGCGGCCAGGAGGGCGATTCCGGTCCGGGTGCGCTTGCTACGGGTGTGCTGGGCCCGTACCTCGCTCAGGGCGGCGGTGCGGTTGGAGCGGTGGCGGCGGCTGGTGGAGATGCGGGCGGTGATCGTGCAGTTCGCCAGGGTCTCGGCAGGCCACTCGGGAGGGCGGAGGTTGACCGGCACCAGCACGCCGACGCGGCCTCTCGGCGTGCTGCCGTGGCGGTGGTTCCACTGGGCGATGGCCAGGTGGAGGCTGGCCACGAGCACGTTGCGGCTGGTGCTGGCCCGGTAGCGGTTGATCGCCCGGCGGGTGTCGTCGGGCGAGAGGCGGACGGTGTGGAAGCCGGCTCCCGCCTCGGCGGTGGCCCCCTCGGGCGCGAGCCGGGCGGGGCGGGCGAGCCAGTCCCGCAGCCGCTCGACGAGGTCGCGGTAGGCGGCGACGCCACGCGACGTCCGGGGGGCGGCGGGGCGGACCGGGAGGTCCTCGGTGGCGAGGAACCTGACGGGCGGGCGGTCGTCCCGGTCGCGGCCGGCGTAGGCGTGGGCCACTGACCGCAGCGCGTCGATGGCGGCGACGCCGTCGGCGGCGGCGTGGTTGACGTTGAGCAGCAGGTGGTCGCCGCCCGGGGTCTTGGCCAGCACGGCCCGCAGGGGCGGGCGGTCGGTGACCGCCGGCGGGTGGCGCAGGAGGTCATGGCGGGCGGCGGCCACCGCCTCCTCGTCGGGGCACTCGACGCACCGCAGGCGGTCGGCGCCGGCCGGCGCCTCCTCACCGAAGGTGGCGGAGAAGGCCCGCCGCAGCCGCTCCTCGTCGAGGGCGCCCGCCACCCGCACCTCGAGCTGGACGCTCCAGGCCGTGGTGGTGGGGTCGATCAGTTCCGGCCCGTCACCGCCCCCAAGTGGAAGTGCCCAGTCCCACTCGCAGTCGAGCTGGCACCGGTGGTCGCCCTGGCGGCCCCGCAGCAGCAGCATGAAGTCGTGGGCCGCGCCGGCCAGGTTGTGGGCCACCGCCCGCCGCAGCATGTAGCCGGTCGGGCCCCCGCCGTTGTCTCCCAGCGGGGACACCCGGTCGACGTGGGCGGCGATGTGGTTGTCCCGCACCACGACGTGGAGGCTGTCGGTGGGCACGCTCTCCCGCAGCGACACCCGCCCCGGGTGGTAGATGCCTCCGATGGCCGAGTCCCGGTGGAACCGGCCCGACGTCTCCAGGTGGCGCAGCAGGGCGACTGGGTCGCTGATCGAGGGGCGGCCGGCGTCGATCGTGACGGCGGGGGCGGCGCCCTCCGCCCCCGCCGCCTCCAGCCGGGCCTGAAGCGTGGACTCGGTGGGGGGCGGGACCATGGCCGCGGCAGCGTAAGCCGCCCGGGCCACCGCCCCGTCAGGGTTCTCGGACCAGCCGCTCGATGCGCTCGATCAGGTCGGCCACGGGGGCGTACTGGTCGTCCTCCCACAGGGAGTCGACCAGGTCTACGGCCAGTGTCATGTCGAGCGCCGGCAGGTGGGCGAGCAGCGTGGTGGCGCCGTAGTAGCCGACAGCGGAGAAGCGGGGCACGCCGTAGTCGTCGAGCCGGCAGGGGCAGAACCCGAACGTCCCGGGGCCGTAGCCCGTCTCGACGTCGATGGTGGTCATGGTGGCGTGCGACCGCTCGGTGAGCCCGGCGTGGTCGCGGAGGATGGCCACGCCCGCCCTGAGCAGGTCGGGAAGGGTGGTGATGACGCCGGCCGTGGCCCCCCGGGGCTCGCCCGGCGCGGGCGGCCGGTGGAACGTCGACCGGAGGCCCAGGGGTTCGATGAGCTCCTCCCGCAGCAGGTCGCCGAAGGAGCGGCCGGTGACCTGCTCCAGCAGCAGGCCGAGGAGGAGGAAGTTGGTGCTGGAGTACTCGTACACCGCCCCCGGGGGGGCGAAGCGGTCCTCGGCGAGGCTGGCCCGCACGGCCGAGACCGGGTCGCTGATCAGGGCGGGGTCGAGCTCGTAGAGCGCCGTGTCGCGGTAGTTCACCAAGCCGCTGCTGTGCTCGAGCAGGTGGCGGACGATGATCCCCTCCTCGTAGGGGAAGTCGGGGAGCACGACGAGCCAGGGCAGGGGCGCCCAGATGTCGATGAGGCCCACGTCGGCCGCCCGGTAGACGAGGGCGGCGGTGAACAGCTTGGTCAGCGAAGCCAGCTCGACGGCGTCGGTGGCCCGCACCGCCGCCCTCGTCTAC
>DATLGZ010000493.1:0-3136 GCA_035540235.1 Acidimicrobiales bacterium
GTGGTGGCCCGGGGCGCAGGGGGGAGGCGGAGGCCGGCCGCTTCGCCCCGGGCCACCACGGCCCGGCCCCGCAGCGCCATGACCACCACGATCACGAAGAAGGGCAGGGCGTCGCGCAGGCCCGGCTTGTCGAGCCACACCAGGTCGCCCTGGAGCCTGACCAGCAGGGACTGGACCATCCCGAGGGCGAGGCCGGCGGCCGCCGTCCCCGCGAACGACGACAGCCCGCCCACCAGGGCGGCGGCCAGGGCCGGCACCACCAGCAGCGAGTAGGTGGTCGGGTTCAGCGAGCTGATGGGGGCGGCCAGGATGCCGGCCAGGCCGGCCAGGACGCTGGCCACCGCCCAGCTGCCGGCGGCCAGGGCCTGGGGCGACCAGCCCAGGAGGCTGGTGGCGGTGGGGTCGTCGGCCACCGCCCGGGTGGCCAGGCCCACCCGGGTGAACCGCCCCAGCGCCCACAGGAGGGCGGCGGCGGCCACCGCCACCACGGCCAGCAGGAGCCGGTCGCGGGGGAGGTCGAGGCCGAGCAACCCGATCGGCTGGTTGGGCAGCACCGCCGCCACCGGCCGGTTGGCGCTGCCGAAGCGCAGGACGAGAGCGGCCTGAAGGGTGATCATCACCCCGACGGAGGCCACCACCCGGGCCAGCGGCGGGGCGGCGTGCAGGGGGCGGAACACGAAGGTGTGCACCACCAGGCCCAGGGCCGCCGCCGCCAGCAGCGACAACGCCAGGGCGGGGGCCAGGGGCAGGTCGGCCCGCAGGTCCACGAAGACGTAGGTGGCGGCGCTGGCCATGGCCCCGTGGGCCACGTTCACCACGCCCGACACCCGGTGCACCACGACCAGGCCGAGCCCGAGGGCGGCGTACACCCCGCCCGCGCCCAGGCCCAGCAGCAGGAAGAGCAGGTGGTCGCGGATGGGGCGGAGGCTAGGGCGGCCCGTGGCGCCGCCGCCCGGCCGGGGGTGACGTTGCCGGGCCGGGCCGCTCGGGCGATGATGGCCGGATGCGCACGCGCCGGGCCGTCGGGACCGCCCTGGTGACCCTGCTGGCGGTGGTGGTGGCCGCCTGCTCGGACGACACCCCCCGCCAGAGCACGGGGCGGGCCACCGGCGAGCCCCTCGTCGTCGGCATGATCAACATGGAGGAGGCCCCCACCGGCTCGTTCCCGGAGCTGCGCCGCGACGCGGAGGCGGCCGTCCGCTACGTCAACGAGGAGCTGGGGGGCGTGAACGGGCGCCCCATCCAGCTCGAGGTCTGCCACACGGCGGGCACGCCCGAGTCGTCCCAGGCGTGCGCCACCCGCTTGCGGGCCCGCAACCCGGTGGCGGTGCTGGGCGGCATCGACTTCCACGCCGGCTCGTCGCTGCCGGTGTTCGAGTCGGCCGGCATCCCCTACGTGGGCATGACCCCCGCCCTGGGCGACGAGCTGGCGTCCCGCTACGCCTTCCTGCTGGCCGGGGGGCTGGCCGCCGACCTGCTGGCCCAGACGGAGTACATCACCACCACCCTGGGCGCCACCAAGGTGGGCGTGGTCCACCTCGACCTCCCCGGCCTCCAGGGGGCGGCGATCCTGGCCGCCCGGGCCATCCTCCAGCAGAAGGGCGTGACCGACCTGCGGATCGTGTCGGAGAAGGGCGACGCCGCCGACTTCGTGCCCGCCGTGCGCTCCGCCACCGCCAACAACCCCGAGGTGCTCCTGGCCGTGTTCCCCGCCCAGGGCTGCACGCGGGTGCTCCAGGCGGCCCAGTCGCTGCGGGTGCGGGCCCGGCTCTTCCTGCCCAGCGCCTGCGCGGCCCAGCAGGTCTTCGACGCCGCCGGCAGCGCCGCCAACGGCGTGACCTTCGCCTCGGGGCTGGTGCCCTACACCGAGTCGTCCCATCCCGAGGTGGCCACCTACCTGGAGAAGCTGCGGGAGCACGGCCCCGGCGACGCCAGCCCCTCGGTGCTCTCCCAGGCCGGCTTCTCCCTGGTCATGAACCTCCACCGGCTCCTGACCAGCATCGACGGCGCCCCCACCGGCGAGGCCCTCACCAAGAAGCTGCGCTCGACCCGGGACGAGCCCAGCTTCATGGGCCACCCCTACACCTGCGACATGCGGCAGATGCCCCTGCTGCCGGCGGTGTGCAGCGGCTCGGTCCAGCTGCTGCGCCACGAGGGCGGGGGGCGCTTCGCCAACGTGTCGGACGGGTGGGTCACGGGGGCCGAGCTGCTCAAGCTGCTCACCGGCTGATGGCCCGCGCCCTGCCACCCCGCGGGGCGGCGAGCCCGGTGCTGTTGCCAGTGTGACAAGAGTTGCTCCTGTTGATACCCTGCCCCCCGGGTGCGAAGGGGGCTAGGAGGCAGGCAAACCGTGCAGGCCAACAAGCTCCTCCCGCTGGTCGCGGTGGTTGCCGCGGGGTTGGTGGCGGTCTTTGTGCGCATGGGCTTGGCCTCGGCCGAGCAGTACCAGGTGCGGGAGGGCGACACCCTCTCCGAGCTCGCTGTCCGCTTCGGCGTGCCGGTGCAGCGGCTGGCCGAGGTCAACGGCATCGTCGACCCCAACTTCATCGTCGCCGGCCATCTCCTCGTCGTGCCCTCCGACGGAGGCATGGCCACCGAGTACCTGGTCCGTCCCGGGGACAGCCTGTGGTCGATCTCCGACCGGGTGGGCATCCCCGTGGCCGCCCTGGCCCAGGCCAACGGCCTGGTCAACCCCGACTGGGTGCCGGCCGGCCGCCTCCTCTCGGTGCCTCCGGTCGGCAGCATGAGCGCGGGGCCGGCGGGCACGGGCGCCACCGCCGGCGGCGGGCGCTACGTGGTGCGGGAGGGCGACGACCTGTCGGCGATCGCCCTGCGCATGGGCGTCTCCGTGCGGCAACTGGTCGACGCCAACGGCATCGCCAACCCCAACCTCATCCAGCCGGGCCAGGTCCTCACCGCCCCCCGCACGACGTGGGTCTGCCCCGTGCCCGACGGGACGTTCGTCAACGACTACGGCTACATCTACCCCGGGGGCCACTTCCACGAGGGCATCGACCTCTTCGCCCCCACCGGCACCCCCATCTACGCGCCGGTCGGCGGGCGGGTGGAGCGCTACCCCAACCCCAAGGGCGGACTGGCCGTCATGCTGTGGGGCAACGACGGCAACCGCTACTAC
>DATLGZ010000494.1:0-6576 GCA_035540235.1 Acidimicrobiales bacterium
CCCCGCCGCCCCGCCGGCTCGGCGACTCCCTCGACCGCATCACCCGCTCCCTGGGCGGGCCGGGGGCGGACGCCCTGCGCACGATCTTCAGCCGCTGGGAGGAGATCGTCGGCCCCACCGTCGCCGCCCACGCCCGCCCCCTCTCGCTGCATCGCGGGACGCTCACCGTCGCCGCCGACCAGCCCGGTTGGGCCACCCAGCTGACCTACCTGGAGGCCGACCTGAAGCGGCGCGTGGACGAGGTCGCAGGCCCGGGGACCGTGTCCCGCGTGAGGGTCACGGTCCGCCCGAAATAGGCCCCCAACTGGTACGATGGAGCGTACCGACCGGACCTTTCCGCTTGGCCCGTCGCGTCGTCGAAAAGGACCACAAGCTCGTTGGCATCACAAGCACCGCCGTCCTACGGGGCGAAGGACATCGAGGTCCTGGAGGGCCTCGACCCCGTCCGCAAGCGCCCCGGGATGTACATCGGGTCCACCGGGCTCAACGGCCTCCACCATCTCGTCTACGAGGTCGTGGACAACTCCGTCGACGAGGCCATGGCCGGCCACGCCACCCGCATCGACGTCACCCTGACCGCCGACGGCGGGTGCCGGGTCGTAGACGACGGGCGGGGCATCCCCGTCGACCCCCACCCCAAGGATCGCAAGAAGTCGGCGGCCGAGGTGGTGCTCACCACGCTGCACGCAGGGGGCAAGTTCGGCGGCCAGGGCTACAAGGTCTCCGGTGGCCTCCACGGCGTGGGCGTGTCGGTGGTCAACGCCCTGTCCAAGCGGCTCGAGCTGGAGATCGACCGCGACGGCAAGCGCCACCGCATGGAGTTCGCCAACGGCGGCCGCCCGCTGGGCCGCCTGGAGGTCGTCGGCAAGGCGCCCCGCAACCGCACCGGCACCACCGTGGCGTTCTGGCCCGATCCCGCCATCTTCAGCTCCGAGGGCACCGAGTTCCGGGCCACCACGCTGCTCGAGCGCCTCCAGATCTACGCCTTCCTCAACAAGGGCCTGGAGATCCGCTTCCGCGACGAGCGGCCCGGCCACGAGCAGGAGCAGGTCTTCCGCTACACGGGCGGGATCGTCGACTACGTACGCCACCTCAACCACGCCAAGGACGCGCTGTTCAAGCGGGTGGGCCACTTCGAGGCGGCGGAGCTCACCAACGGTGCGGCCGACCAGGAGGTCGAGGTCGCCTACCAGTGGAACACCGGTTACTACGAGGGGATCCACTCCTTTGCCAACGGCATCGCCACCATCGAGGGGGGCATGCACGAGGAGGGCTTCAAGAAGGCCCTCACCAACGTGGTCAACAAGTACGCCCGGGCCAAGGGCCTGCTCAAGGAGAAGGACGACAACCTCCTGGGCGAGGACATCCGCGAGGGCCTCACCGCCATCGTCAGCGTGAAGCTGCGGGAGCCCCAGTTCGAGGGCCAGACCAAGGCCAAGCTCGGCAACGTGTCGATCCGCTCCCTGGTCGAGCGGGTGACCAACGAGAAGCTGGCCGAGTGGCTGGAGGAGCACCCCACCGAGGCCCGCCAGATCGTGCAGAAGGGCATCCAGGCGTCGCGGGCCCGGCTGGCCGCCCGCCAGGCGCGTGAGGTCATCCGCCGCAAGACGCTGCTGGAGGGGGCGGGCCTGCCCGGCAAGCTGGCCGACTGCTCGTCCCGCAACCCGGCCGAGTCCGAGCTGTTCATCGTGGAGGGCAACTCGGCCGGCGGATCGGCCATCAACGCCCGCAACCCCGTCACCCAGGCCATCCTCCCCATCCGGGGCAAGATCCTCAACGTCGAGCGGGCCCGGGTCGACAAGATGCTCAAGAACGCCGAGATCCAGTCGCTGGTGTCCGCCATCGGCGCCGGCATCGGCGACGAGTTCGACGTCTCCAAGATCCGCTACCACAAGGTCATCGTGCTGGCCGACGCCGACGTCGACGGCAACCACATCCGCACCCTGCTGCTCACGTTCTTCTTCCGCCAGATGTCCGACCTGGTGGCCATGGGCCACGTCTACATCGCCCAGCCCCCGCTCTACTCGACGATCGTGGGCAAGGAGAAGAGCTACCTCAAAGACGACGCCGCCAAGGACCGGTTCCTGGCCGACAACCCCAACCACAAGCACGACTTCCAGCGCCTCAAGGGCCTGGGCGAGATGGACTTCGACGAGCTGCGCCTCACCACCATGGACGCCGACCGCCGCACCCTCCTGCAGGTCACCGTCGAGCAGGCGGCGCTGGCCGACGAGGTCCTGTCCGTGCTCATGGGCGACGACGTCGAGGTGCGCAAGCACTTCATCCAGACCAACGCCAAGGACGTGAGGTTCCTCGACATCTGATGTCCGACCAGACGCCCCTGTTCGGCATCGAGCCGATCGAGCTCCAGGAGGAGATGGAGCAGTCCTTCCTGGTCTACGCCCTGGCCATGATCACCCAGCGCGCCCTCCCCGACGTGCGCGACGGGCTCAAGCCGGTCCACCGCCGGATCCTCTACGACATGTTCGAGCAGGGCTTCCGTCCCGACCGGCCCCACGTCAAGTGCGCCCGCGTCACCGGCGACGTGATGGCCAAGTACCACCCCCACGGCAACCAGGCCATCTACGACGCCCTCGTCCGCATGGCCCAGCCCTTCTCCCTTCGCCACCCGCTCATCGACTTCCACGGCAACTACGGCAGCCCCGACTTCGAGGCGGCCGCCGAGCGCTACTGCGTCACCGGTGACACGCTGGTGGCCACACCCGGCGGCGACGTGCCCATCGCCACCCTGGCCGGCAGCCCGATCGCCTCCGACTCCGAGCTCGACATCGCGGTGAAGGTGCTCGACAAGTTCGGCGACCCGGTCCTGGCCACCAAGCTGTTCCACAGCGGTTCGCACCCCACCCTGCGCCTGAGCACCGCCAGCGGCCAGACCATCACCGGCACCGGCAACCACCCGCTGCTGTGCCTGGTGCCTGTGGCCGGCGTCCCCCTGCTGCTGTGGAAGCTGCTCGAGGAGATCCGCCCCGGCGACGTCGTCGTCACTGTGCAAGAAAACCCATATATGCGGTATTTCTGCACACTCGTCGACGACTTCGCCGCTGGCGAGCGGGCCGCCGGCATCGCCGGTGACGAGATCGCCGCCGCCGTCGAGCCCCTCGAGGCTTTCGGCTACGCCACCGTGGAGTCGGTGGAGCCGGCGGGCGTCCAGCCCGTCTACTCGATCCGCGTCGACAGCGACTGCCACTCGTTCCTCGCCAACGGCTTCGTCAACCACAACACGGAGTGCCGGCTGGCGCCCCTGGCCATGCAGCTCATGGCCGGGCTCAACGAGGAGACCGTCGACTTCGCCGACAACTACTCGGGCGAGTTCCGCGAGCCGGTGGTGCTGCCCGCCCGCTTCCCCAACCTGCTGGTCAACGGCAGCCAGGGCATCGCGGTGGCCATGGCCACCAACATCCCGCCCCACAACCTGGCCGAGGTGATCGACGCCACCGTCCATCTCATCGACAACCCGGCCGCCACGCCCGACGAGCTCATGGCCTTCGTCAAGGGCCCCGACTTCCCCACCGGCGGCTACATCCTCGGCCGCCAGGGCATCATCGACGCCTACCGCACCGGTCGCGGCTCGATCAAGATGCGGGCCAAGGCGGAGATCGTGGAGGGCAAGCGGGGCGAGGAGATCGTGGTCACCCAGCTGCCCTACCAGGTGAGCGTGCGGGCGGTGGCCGAGAAGATCCAGGAGCTGGTCGACAGCCGCCAGCTCGAGGGCATCCGCGACATCGACAACCTGTCGGCCAAGGGCCTCACCCGCATCGTCATCTACCTCAAGCGCGACGCCAACGCCAACGTCGTGCTCAACAACCTCTACAAGCACACGCCGCTGCAGACCAACTTCGCGGTGAACTCGGTCGCCCTGGTCGACGGCGTACCCCGCACCCTCAACCTGGCCCAGCTGCTGGGGGCCTACGTCGACCACCAGGTCGAGGTCATCACCCGGCGGTCGCAGTTCCGCCTCGACAAGGCCCGGGCCCGGGCCCACATCGTCGAGGGCCTGCTGAAGGCCCTCGACATGATCGACCTCATCATCGAGACGATCCGGGCCTCCGACGACAAGGGCGACGCCCGCCGCCGCCTCATGGCTGAGCCCTTCGAGTTCAGCGAGGAGCAGGCCGAGCACATCCTCGACATGACGCTGGCCCGCCTCACCCGCCTGAGCCGCCAGGAGTACGAGGACGAGATGACCAAGCTGCGGGAGACGATCACCGAGCTGGAGCGCATCCTCGGCGACCCGGCCGTGCTGCGGGGAGTGATCAAGAGCGAGTTGGGGGAGGCCCGGGAGAAGTGGGCGTCGCCCCGCATCGCCGAGATCACCTTCGACCCCGGCGACCTCGACAACCTCGACCTCATCAACGACGAGGAACTGGTCGTCACCATGACCAAGGCGGGCTACATCAAGACCGTCTCAGCCGACGCCTTCCGGCCCCAGGGCCGGGGGGGCCGGGGCATCTCGGGCGGCAAGCTGAAGGACAACGACTACGTCACCCGCATCCTCCACACCACCGCCCACGCCTACCTGCTGTTCTTCTCCAACCGGGGCCGGGTCTACCGCCTACGGGCCCACGAGATCCCCATGAAGGACCGCACCGCCCGGGGCACGGCCATCGTCAACCTCCTGCCCCTCGCCCCCGGCGAGCGCGTCCAGGCCGTCATCGACACCCGCGACTACGAGACCAGCCGCTTCCTGTTCTTCGCCACCAGGCGGGGCCAGGTGAAGAAGACCCGCTTCACCGAGTACGACTCGTCGCTGCGGGCCGGCATCATCGCCATCAACCTCAAGGACGGCGACGAGCTGGTGCGGGTGATCCAGACCAACGAGGGCGAGGACATCTTCATGGTCAGCCGCACGGGCATGACCATCCGCTTCGATGAGGACGAGGTGCGGGCCAGCGGCCGGGCCGCCCAGGGCGTCATCGGCATGCGACTGCGCGACGACGACGAGGTGGTGTCCTGCGACGTGGCCCGTCCCGGCTGCGACATCCTCATCATCACCGACGCCGGCTTCGGCAAGCGCACCAAGGTCGATCGCTTCCCCAAGAAGGGCAGGGGCACGCTGGGGGTCAAGGGCATCCGCCTCACCGCCCGCCGGGGCTACGTGGTGTCGGCGTTCATGGTCAGCCCCGACGACGAGGTGCTGCTGGTGTCGTCCACCGGCATCACCAACCGCCAGCGGGTGGGCGGCATCTCCGCCCAGGGCCGCGACGCCACCGGCGTCAAGATCATGGACCTGCCCGAGGGCCAGACGGTGGCGGGCGTGGCCCCCGTGCTCTCCACCGAGGACTGACGTGCGGTTGCGCCGCCTGCTCGAGCTTCCCGCCTGGGCGGCGGCGGCCGCCGGGCTGGTGGCGGCGGGCGGCAAGGAAGGCCGGAAGGCGGCCATCCGCGGCGGCGCCTGCTACGCCGCCACCGCCCTGGTCGTCAACGCCGGGCTGCGGCCCCTCCTGAAGCGACGGCTGCCTCTGGGCCGCACGCTGGCGGGCAGCGACGTGTCGTTCGCGGCCGGGGCGGCCCAGGAGATGCCGGCCGCCGCCGCGCCGCTGGCCGCCCTCGCCGCCCTGTCCCACCTGGTCGAGCTGCGGGGGAGCGACCGGCGGCGGGTGCTGGCGGTGCTGGCCGCCGACGCGGTGGGGGCGGCCGTGGCCCAGGGGTCCAACCTGGTCTGGCCCTCGAAGATGGCCGCTATCTCAGGACCCGGCTCAACACCGCGCCCAGGAGTCGTGCGCCACCCAGGGATCTAGGCCAGCGGGTGTTGAGGGCGAGCTGGGGGCTGCGGTCGTGGGACTCGTCGCCGAAGATCCCGTAAGCGCCGGCGTCCTCGGCGGCGTCGAGGGGAGCGTCGAGGTTGCCGGCCCGCTCCCCGCCCATGGGGCGGTCGCCGACCTGCTGGCCGGAGATGCCGGTGCGGGCCAGCAGGTGGTCGAGGGTGGCGGGGGCCAGCTTCCCCCCCAGGACGGTCAGCACCGCCCGGGCGCCCACGGTCAGCTCGCGGCGGTCGTGGGCCGCCGCCCACAC
Organism: Acidimicrobiales bacterium; assembly: GCA_035540235.1. GTDB lineage: Bacteria > Actinomycetota > Acidimicrobiia > Acidimicrobiales > AC-14 > JBFMCT01. Next base: position 6,034 of record DATLGZ010000494.1, read on the forward strand.
CACCGCCTCGGCCGCCACCTCGGGCTGGAAGACGGGGGCCACCGGGCGAGGGTGCTTGGGCAGCTTCGAGCGGCACCAGCTGAACTGGGGGGTGTTGACCGCCGGCAGCTGGACCAGGGTCAGCCGCACCCCGCTGCCCTCGGCCAGCAGCTCGGTGCGGAGGGAGTCGGTGAAGCCCCGGATGGCGAACTTGGCCCCGCAGTAGGCGGACTGTAGGGGGATGGCCCGGTAGGCCAGGGCCGATCCCACCTGCACGATCGAGCCCCGGTCCCGGGGGCGCATGCGCCGCAGGGCGGCCATCGTGCCCCAGACGGTGCCGTGGTAGGTGACGTCGGTGGCCCGCCGGTACTCGTCGGCGGTCACGTCTACGAACGGCGAGAACACGGTGGACATGGCGTTGTTGACCCACACGTCGATCGGGCCCAGCTCCGCCTCCGCCCGCTGAGCGGCCGTCTCCACCGCCCGGTGGTCGGCCACGTCGGCGGGCAGCACCAGGGCCCGGCCCCCGGCCGCCTCGACGTCGGCCGCCGCCCCGCTCAACCC
>DATLGZ010000495.1:0-9604 GCA_035540235.1 Acidimicrobiales bacterium
TTACGCGGGTCCTCTGCCGTCGTGGTCCGCAGGACCCGGGTGCCCGCCGCCGGCTCGCCCCGCCCGCGGCGCTGGTTGCCACGCCGGCGGGGCTGGGGACCCCGCCGGCAGCGGCGGGCGCGGTCCGCAGGACCCGGGTGCCCGCCGCACAAACATTGTGAATATGCGAACAAGCTCGGTACACTCGGGCTCGTGCCCGAGCAGTCTTCGGATGGGGCGGTGCCAGACGGCGAGCCCTGGCCGCTCGACAACGGCATCCCGCCCGGTGAGGCCCCCCGCCCGGCGCGGCGGATCCCCGAGGCCACCGTGGCCCGCCTGCCGGTCTACCTGCGAGCGCTGGTCGAGGTGGCCGAGTCCAAGACGGCCACGCTGTCGTCGGAGCGGTTGGCGGAGATGGCGGGAGTGAACGCGGCCAAGGTCCGCAAAGACCTCTCCTACCTCGGGTCCTACGGCACCCGGGGCGTGGGCTACGACGTCGAGTACCTCCTGTTCCAGATCAACCGGGTCCTGGGCCTCACCCAGGACTGGCCGGTCGTGATCGTCGGCGTCGGCAACCTGGGCAGCGCCCTGGCCAAGTACCGGGGCTTCTCGGCCCGCGGCTTCCGCGTCGTGGCTCTGATCGACGCCGACCGGGCCAAGGTGGGGGAGACGGTCAGCGGCCTCCCCGTCCGCTCGCTCGACGACCTGCCTGCCATAGTCGAGGCCGAGAAGGTGGCGATCGGGATCATCGCCACCCCCGCCAGCGCCTGCCAGGACGTGGCCGACCGCCTCGTCGCCGCCGGCGTGCGCTCGATCCTCAACTTCGCGCCGGCGGTGATCAACGTGCCCCCGGGCGTGTCGCTGCGCAAGGTCGACCTCTCGATCGAGCTGCAGATCCTCGCCTTCTACCGGCAGAGGGAAGCGGGCGCGGTGGCCGCCGGCTTGGAGGCGTTCCCGGCGTGAGCCGGTTCCCCCCCTACCCCGTCAACCTCCTCGTCGAGGGGCGGCGGTGCCTGGTCGTGGGCGGGGGGTCGGTGGCGGCCCGCAAGGTCGCCGGGCTACGGGTGTGCGGGGCCGACGTGCACGTGGTGGCGCCCCGTGTGTCGGCCGAGGTGCGGGCCCAGCCTGGGGTGACCTGGGACGAACGGCCCTACCGCCGCGCCGACCTGGAGGGCAGGATGCTGGTCATAGCCGCCACCGACGATCCCGCTGCCAACGCCGCCGTCTACGACGACGCCGAGGCGGCCGGCGTGTGGGTGAACGGCGCCGACGACCCGGCCCACTGCTCGTTCACGCTGCCTTCGGTGGTGCGCCGGGGCGACCTCCAGGTCACTGTCTCCACCTCTGGCCGCAGCCCCGCTCTGGCGGTGTGGCTGCGCGAGCGGTTCGAGTCCGAGATCGGCCCCGAGTACGCCGTGCTGCTCGACCTCCTGGCCGAGGAGCGGGAATCCATCCGGGCCGCCGGTCGTTCCACTGAGGACCTCGACTGGCGAAGAGCGCTGGACTCGGACATGCTCGGTCTCATCCGATCGGGTGACGTAACCCACGCAAGGGAACGGCTGCACACGTGTCTGTCGTCGTCGTCGGGCTGAACCACCGCACCGTCCCGCTCTCCCTGCTGGAGCGGATGGCGGTGCCGGCCGACCGCCTGCCGAAGGCGCTGGCCGACCTGGCGTCGCGCCCGTTCCTCACCGAGGCGGTGCTCCTGTCCACCTGCCACCGCACCGAGGCCTACGTGGTGGCCGAGCGGTTCCACGGCGCGGTGCAGGACGTGCGCCACTTCCTCTCCGAGCTGGCCTTCGCCGCACCCGAGGAGTTCAGCGACCACCTGTACACGTACCACGACGAGGCGGCCGCCACCCACCTGTTCGGCGTGGCCGCCGGACTCGACTCCGTGGTGCTGGGGGAGAGCCAGGTCCTCGGCCAGGTCCGCGACGCCTGGCGGCTCGCCCAGCGGGAGGGCACCGCCGGCTCCCAGCTGGGCGCCCTCTTCCGCCACGCCCTCGAGGCGGGCAAGCGGGCCCGGGCCGAGACGGGGATCGGCCGCGGCGTCACGTCGCTGTCGCAGGCCGCCGTCGCCATGGCCCGTGACCGGCTGGGCACGCTGGCCGGGCGCACCATCCTGGTGATCGGCGCCGGGAAGATGGGCGAGGGCATGGTGGTGGGCCTGGCCGAATCGGAGCGGCCCGCCGGCGTGCTGATCGCCAACCGCACGTGGGAGCGGGCCACGGGCCTGGCCGCTCGCATCGGGGGGCGGGCGGTGCAGATGGAAGGGCTGCCCGAGGCCCTGGCCGAGGCCGACGTGGTGTTCACGTCCACCTCCGGCACCGACGAGGTCATCGAGCGGGACATGCTGGCAGCCGTGCTCGACCAGCGGGCCGACGAGGTCGAGGCCGGCGACGACGAGGTCGGCGACACCCGACCGCTGCTGATCGTCGACCTGGGGATGCCCCGCAACGTCGACCCGGCCGTGCGCGACCTGCCCGGCGTCACCGTCCTCGACCTGGCCGACCTGCGGGCGTTCGTGCAGGTGGGGCTCGACCAGCGCCGCAAGGAGGTCACCCCCGTCCGCCAGCTGGTGGCGGCCGAGGTGGCCCGTTACGTGGAGGCCGGCACCGCCCGGGCCATGGCGCCCACCGTCGCCGCCCTGCACGAGAAGGGAGAGCAGGTCCGCCAGGCCGAGCTGGAGCGGTTCCGGGCCCGGCTGTCGGGCCTCGACGCCCGCCAGCAGGCGGCGATCGACGCTCTCACCAGGGGGATCGTGGCCAAGCTCCTCCACGACCCCACCGTGCGCCTCAAGGACTCGGCCGCCACGGCGCGGGGCGAGCGCCTGTCCACCGCCCTCCAGGAGCTCTTCGGGATCGCCGAGGAGTCGTGAGCGGGCGGCGGCTACGGGTCGCCACCCGGGGCAGCACGCTGGCCCGCATCCAGACCGACCACGTCATCCGCCTGCTCGGCGAGGGGGTGGAGGTCGAGCCGGTGGTGGTCGAGACGCTCGGCGACCGCCGGGCCGACGCCCCCATCTGGCGGCTCGGAGGCCAGGGTGTGTTCGTCAAGGAGGTTCAGGCGGCCGTGCTCGACGGGCGGGCCGACCTGGCGGTCCACTCCGCCAAGGACCTGCCGTCGGCGCCGGCCGGAGGCCTCGTAATCGCCGCCGTGCCCGAGCGGGAGGACCCCCGTGACGCGCTGGTGGGCGCCGCCCTCGACGACCTGCCGCCCGGCGGCCGGGTCGCCACCGGGTCGGTGCGCCGCCGGGCCCAACTCGCCTGGCTGCGGCCCGACCTGACCTTCGCCGGCCTGAGGGGGAACATCGAGACCCGCCTGGCCAAGGCGGCCGGCCACGACGCCGTCGTGGTGGCCGCCGCCGCCCTCCGCCGGCTGGGGCGGGACGACGCCGCCGCTCAGGTCCTCGACACCGAGATCCTCGTGCCCCAGGTCGGGCAGGGCGCGCTGGCGGTCGAGTGCCGGACCGACGACGGTGAGGTGCGCGACCTGCTGGCCATCGCCGACCACCCTCCCTCCGCCCGGGCGGTGGCGGCGGAGCGGGCCTACCTGGCCGAGGTCGGGGGCGGGTGCGACCTGCCGGTGGGCGCCCACGCCACGATCGACGAGGAGGGCGTCGTGCGCCTCACCGGCCTGCTGGCCGCCCCCGACGGCCGGGTAATGATCCGCCACACCGCCAGCGGCGAGGACGGCGAAGCCCTGGGGCGAGCGGTGGCCCGCCACCTGCTCGACGAGGCCGGCGGCGCCCACCTCCTGGCCGCCGTCGCCCTCGCCCCCGCCGACGGGGCCGGCGAGGCCGGCCCGCCATGACCGTCTACCTGGTGGGGGCGGGCCCGGGCGACCCCGGGCTGCTCACCGTGCGCGGGGCGGAGGTGCTGCGCACGGCCGACGTGGTGGTGCACGACCGGTTGTCCGAGCCGTCCCTGCTCGACCTGGCGCCGGCCACGGCGGAGCGCATCGACGTGGGCAAGTCGCCGGGCGGGCCGGTGGCCCAGGACGAGATCAACGCCCTGCTCGTGGAGCGGGGCCGGTCGGGTCTGTCGGTGGTGCGGCTCAAGGGCGGGGACCCGTTCGTGTTCGGCCGGGGAGGGGAGGAGGCGGCCGTGCTGGGGGCCGCCGGCGTGCCCTTCGAGGTGGTCCCCGGCATCACGTCGGCGGTGGCCGTGCCCGCCTACGCCGGCATCCCGGTGACCCACCGGGGCCTGTCGACGTCGTTCACCGTGGTCACCGGCCACAGCCGCCACCAGGCCGACCGCCCCATCGACTGGTCTTCCCTGGCCCGGGCCGGCACCACCCTGGTGGTGCTCATGGGCGTGGCCCACCGGGGCGAGATGGCGGCCGAGCTGGTGGCGGCGGGCATGGCGGCCGAGACTCCCGTGGCCGCCGTCCGCTGGGGCACCCGCCCGGCCCAGCAGACGGTCCGCACCACCCTCGGCGGCCTGGGCGACGTCGTCCTCGAGCCGCCTGTCACCTTCGTGATCGGCGCGGTGGCCGCCCTCGACCTGCGCTGGTTCGAGGACCGGCCCCTCCTGGGCCGGCGGGTCGTGGTGTGCCGCGCCCCCGGCCAGGCCTCGTCCCTCTCGGAGCGGCTGCGGGGCATGGGCGCCGCCCCGGTGGAGGTGCCAGTCCTCGACATCGACGACCCGGCCGACGGAGGGGCGGCGCTGGCGGCGGCGGCGGCCCGCATCGGCGGCTACGACTGGGTGGCGTTCACGTCCGCCAACGGGGTGGAGCGGCTGTTCGCCCGCCTCCGCGACGCCCGCGCCCTGGGTGGCGTGCAGGTGGCGGCGGTCGGTCCGGGCACCGCCGCCGCCCTCGCCGCCAGGGGGGTGGTCGCCGACCTGGTGCCCGCCACCTCGGTGGGCGAGGCGCTGGCCGCCGCCCTCGTCGACGCCGCCGCCGGCCGGCCGGCGCGGGCCCTGCTGCCCCAGGCGGCCGCCGCCCGCCCCGCCCTGGCCGACGGCCTGCAGGCCGCGGGGTGGGTGGTCGACGCCGTCGAGGCCTACCGCACCCGGCCTCACGTGCCCGCCCCCGACCTGGTGGCGGCGGCGGCCAAGGCCGACGCCATCGCCTTCACGTCCTCATCGACGGTCGAGAACTACCTCGCCGGGCCCGGGCCCGACGCCGTCCCGCCGGTCGTGGTGTGCATCGGCCCGGTCACGGCCGAGACGGCCCGCAGCCGGGGCCTGGCCGTCGCCGCCACCGCCGCCAGCCACGATCTCGACGGCCTGGTGGCGGCGCTCGTGGCCGCGCTGCGAGCCTAGGCTCGGTCGCGAGATGTTCCCGGCCCAGCGCATGCGGCGGCTGCGGCGCACGCCCGCCCTGCGGCGGCTCGTGGCCGAGGCCCGCCTGTCGGTCGACGACCTGGTGGCGCCCCTGTTCGTGAGGGAGGGGATCGACGGGCCCCGGGCCATTTCGTCGTTGCCGGGCGTGGTCCAGCACAGCCGGGAGTCGCTGCGCAAGGAGGTGCGGGAGCTGGCCGAGCTGGGCGTGCCCGCTGTTCTCCTCTTCGCCGTCCCCGCTCGCAAGGACGCCGACGGCTCGGCCGCCTGGGATCCCGAGGGGATCGCCCAGCTGGCCCTGTCCGACCTCCGCCAGGAGGTGGGCGACGACCTCGTCGTCATGGCCGACCTGTGCCTCGACGAGTACACCGAATCGGGCCACTGCGGCGTGCTCGCCGCCGACGGCACCGTCGACAACGACGCCACTCTCGAGCGCTACGGCCGGGTGGCGGTGGCCCAGGCCGACGCGGGGGCGGCGGTGGTCGCCCCGAGCGGGATGATGGACGGCCAGGTCGGCGCCATCAGGGCCGCCCTCGACGCCGCCGGCCACACCCAGACGGCCATCCTCGCCTACGCCGCCAAGTACGCCTCTGGCCTCTACGGGCCGTTCCGGGAGGCCGTCAACGTGACCATCGCCGCCGGCGCCTCGGTGGCCGGCACCTCGGTGGCCCAGGTCGCCGGCGACCGCAAGGCCTACCAGCAGGACTGGCGCAACGCCCGCGAGGCCCTGGCCGAGATCGACCTCGACGTGGCCGAGGGGGCCGACATGGTCATGGTCAAGCCCGCCCTGCCCTACCTCGACGTGATCGCTGCCGCCCGGGCCCGCACCACCGTCCCCGTGGCCGCCTACCACGTGTCAGGGGAGTACGCCATGCTCAAGGCGGCGGCCGAGCGGGGCTGGATCGACGGCGAGGCCGTGGCCCTCGAGCAGCTCACCGCCATCAAGCGGGCCGGGGCCGACGCCATCCTCACCTACCTGGCTCGCGAGGTGGCGGTCACCCTCGCCGGCCGGTGAGCAACCGGTCGCTGTTCGAGCGGGCGTGCGCCGCCATCCCCGGCGGCGTGGACTCGCCGGTGCGGGCCTTCGGCCGGGTGGGCGGCACCCCCTACTTCGTGGCCCGGGCCCAGGGCGCCTACGTGTGGGACGTCGAGGGCCGCCGCTACACCGACTACGTCCAGTCCTGGGGCGCCTCGATCCTGGGCCACGCCCACCCCGCCGTGGTGGAGGCCGTCCAGCGGGCCGCCGCCGACGGCACGTCCTACGGCGCCCCCACGGAGCGGGAGGTGCTGCTGGCGGAGGCGATCAAGGCCCGGGTGCCGTCCTGCGAGCGGGTTCGGCTGGTGTCGAGCGGCACCGAGGCGGCCATGACCGCGGTGCGGGTCGCCCGCGGCTTCACCGGCCGGGACCGCGTCGTGATCTTCGACGGCTGCTACCACGGCCACAGCGACGCCCTGCTGGCGGCCGGCGGCAGCGGCATGGCCACCCTCGGCATCCCCGGGTCGGCGGGCGTGCCCCGGGCGGCGGTGGCCGACACCACCGTCGCGCCCTACAACGTGGTGCCCGAGGTGGGCGGCGACGTGGCCGCCGTGCTGGTCGAGCCGGTGGCCGCCAACATGGGCCTCGTCCCCCCCGTCCCCGGGTTCCTCGAGGGCCTCCGGGCCGCCACCACCGCCGCCGGCGCCCTCCTGGTCTTCGACGAGGTCATCACCGGCTTCCGCCTCGGCCTGGGCGGCGCCCAGGGCCGCTTCGGCGTCACCCCCGACCTGTCGGTCTTCGGCAAGGTCATCGGCGGGGGCCTGCCCCTCGCCGCCGTGGGAGGCCGGGCCGACGTGATGTCGGTGCTCGCCCCCGAAGGTCCCGTCTACCAGGCCGGCACCCTGTCGGGGAACCCCCTGGCCACCGCGGCCGGGCTGGCCGTGCTCGACCACCTCGACGAGGCCGCCTACACCCGGCTCGAGGGTCGCGCCACCCAGCTGGCGGGGTGGCTGGCCCAGGTGTTCGCCGACGCCGGCGTGGCCGCCCGGGTCCCGGTGGCCGGGCCTCTCATGGGCCTGTTCTTCGCCGACGAGGCGCCCGTCGACCACGACACCGCCAAGGCGGCCGACGGCCGGCGCTACGCCGCCTTCTTCCACGAGATGCTGGCGCGGGGCGTGGCCCTTCCCCCCAGCCCGTTCGAGGCTCTGTTCCCGAGCCTGGCCCACACCAAGGACGAGCTGGAGCGCACCGCCGACCTGGCGGCCGCCGCCGCCGCCGCCCTTCCCGCCGGAGCGACGGCCTGATGCAGGTGGCCATCCTCGTCTTCGACGGGATCACCGTGCTCGACGCGGTGGGGCCGTACGAGGTGCTGGGCTGGCTTCCCGGCGCCGACGTGCGCCTCGTCGGGGTGGAGACCGGCCCCGTCCGCAGCGCCCAGGGCACGCTGGCCCTGTGCGCCGACTACACCCTCGACGACGTGCCCGCCCCCGACGTGGTGCTGGTGCCCGGAGGGCCGGGGGAGGAGGCCCTGCGCCACGACGCCGAGGTGCTGGGCTGGCTGCGGGACGCCCACTCCACCTCCCGCTGGACCACCTCGGTCTGCACCGGCGCCTGCACCCTGGCCGCCGCCGGCCTGCTCGACGGGCTGGAGGCCACCACCCACTGGTCGACCATGGAGACGCTGCGCCGGCTGGGGGCCACGCCTGTCGAGCGCCGCTGGGTGCAGTCGGGGCGGGTTATCACCGCCGCCGGCGTGTCGGCCGGCATCGACATGGCCCTCCACCTCCTCGCCGTCGAGGCGGGCGACGAGGTGGCCCAGGCCGCCCAGCTCATACTCGAGTACGACCCCCAGCCTCCCTTCGACAGCGGCTCGCCGGCCAAGGCCCCGCCCCACATCCTCCAGCGGCTGCGGGAGCGGCTCACCTCTTAGCCCGTCGCTGGGGCCGGCGTTAGGCCCAGCCCAGCTCGTCCAGGCGGTCGTCGTCGATGCCGAAGTGGTGTGCGACCTCGTGGATCACCGTGTCCCGCACCACTTCGACCACGTCGTCGGTGGTGTGGCACTCGGCGAGGATGTTGCGGCGGTAGATCGTGATGCGGTCGGGCATGGCCAGGCCCCCGTACGTCTCCCGCTCGGTGAGAGGCACGCCCTCGTAGAGGCCGAGCAGGGGCTCGCCCCGGGCGTGGTCCTCGACGGTGACCCACACGTTGTCCATGAGCCGGCCCAGCGACTCGGGCAACGAGTCGAGCGCCTCGGCCACCAACTCCTCGAACCTGGCCCGGGGGACGTCCACCCCCCTCATTCTGGTCACCGTGTGAGCGTCGGGGCAGCGCGAACGGTGACCAGTTTCAGGGGTTGGGGGTCACCCGGGCCAGGGCGGCCACCGCCTTGTAGGCCGCCTCGGCCGGTCCCAGCTCGTCGGGGCGCAGCAGGTTGGCCATGATGCGCAGCACCCACTCCATCAGCGTGCGGGACCGCATGCCCGTGTCCACCAGGGCCTTCATCAGCGCCGGCCTCCCGATCACCCGCACGAAGGCCCGGGCCACCTTGAAGTAGAGGGCGTACTCGTCCTGCACCCGCCGGTCGTAGGCGGCCAGGTCGCCCCCCGCCATGGCCCCCGCCACCGCCTCGGCGGCCATGCGGCCCGTCTCGTAGGCGTAGGCGATGCCCTCCCCGTTGAAGGGGTTGATCAGCCCGCCGGCGTCGCCGCACACCACCCAGCCCGGCCCCGTGCGGGGCCCCACCGACAGCCCCATGGGCAGCTTCCCGCCCGTCGGCGGCCCGCACGACGTCTCGGGGCGGATGTCCCACGACGGGGGGGCGTGATGGGTGAACGCCTCCATCAGCTTGGACGTGTTGACGTCCTTCCAGCCCCGGAACGTCGAGAGCAGGCCCACGCCCACGTTGATGCGGCCGTCGCCCAGCGGGAAGATCCAGCCGTAGCCGGGGAGGACGTTGCCGGCCGCGTCCCGCACGTCGAGGTGGGACTCGATCCAGGGCTCGTCGTGGCGGGGCGACGTGTAGTACCCCCGGATGGCCATGCCCAGCGGGTAGGCCCGGTTGCGGGCCGTGCCCAGCATGCGGCCGAAGCGCGACAGCGAACCGTCGGCCACCACCACGTAGCGGGCCCGCACCTCCTCGACCGCTCCCGTGTCGGCCCGCCGGACCATGGCCCCCCGCAGCAGCCCGGCGTCGGTCACCGGCTCAACGGCCTCGGCCGCCTGCCACATCGTGGCCCCCGCCTTGACGGCCCGCTCCGCGACGAGGTGGTCCAGGTCCTTGCGGGTGACGACGTAGCCGTAGCTGGGGAAGTCGGGGTGGTCGGGCCAGCGCAGCTCCAGGGTCCGGCCGAAGGCGATCGAGCGC
>DATLGZ010000496.1:0-2554 GCA_035540235.1 Acidimicrobiales bacterium
CCCTGCGCCGCTCCCGCACCGCTCACCTGGAGCTGCTGCGGGAGTCGATCGGCGCGTCGGTCCCGCTGCTGTACCTGCCCGAGCTGTTCACGCGGGGCTACGGCCGGCGATCGACCGCCCAGGTGGCCGAGGCCCTGGGCGCCGAGCTGGGCTACTAGGCGCTTAGATGGCAAACGCCGCCCGACCGAGTGAGCGCCGGCGAGCCGGGCGGAGATGGGGGAGCACGGCGCAGCCGTGCCCCGGGGCAGCCCCCGAAGTTCGGAAGCAGGCGTGGCCATGACGGAGCGGGCCCGCAGCGTCGAGCAGCTGCTGGCGGCCAAGGAGATCGTGATCTGCTGTGGCTCAGGAGGGGTGGGGAAGACGTCCACGGCGGCGGCCGCGGGGGTGATGTCGGCCGTGGCCCTGGGGGCGAAGACACTCGTGCTCACGGTCGACCCGGCCCGGCGGCTGGCCGACGCCCTGGGCGTGGGGGCCTTCGGCAATGTGGAGCACCAGGTGGCGCCGGCCGCCTTCAAGGAGGCGGGGGTGGAGCCCCGGGGCGAGCTGTGGGCGGCCATGCTCGACACCAAGCAGTCGTGGGACGAGCTGGTGCTGCGCCACGCCCCCGACCGGGCCACCGCCGACCGCATCCTGTCGAACCCCCTGTACCAGAACGTGGCCGGGCGGTTCGTCCAGAGCCACGAGTACATCGCCATGGAGCGGCTGTACGAGGTGCACGCCAGCGGCCGCTACGACCTCATCGTCGTAGACACCCCGCCCACCCGCAACGCCGCCGACTTCCTGAAGGCCCCCGACCGCATGGCCGACTTCTTCGCCAGCCGGCTGCTGCGGTGGCTGACCATGCCCGCCCGCTCCCGGCTGCTCAACCTGGCCAGCCGGCCCTTCTACCAGGTGGCCGACCGCATCCTCGGCTCCCAGTTCCTGGAGGACATCGCCGAGTTCTTCCTCCTGTTCCAGTCGATGTACGACGGGTTCAGCGAGCGGGCGGTGGCGGTCGAGCGGCTGCTGCACGACCGGCGCACCACCTTCCTCGTCGTCACGACGCTGGAGGCGGCGCCCCTGCGGGAGGCCGAGTCGTTCCTCGCCGCCCTGACCGAGAGCGGCTACCACCCCGGGGCCCTGGTGCTCAACAAGACCCTGCCCGCCTACCTCCGGGAGCCGCGGCTGGCGGGGGTGGCGGAGAGGCTGGCGGCCGATGCGCCGGCGCTGGCGGGGGCGGCCGGCGCCGACGTGGGGCCGGCGCCGGCCACCACCCGGGTGCTGCGGGAGGTGGCGGAGAGCTTCCTCAACTTCGCGGTGGTGGCCAAGCGCGAGGCCGAGCAGCGGGCCGAGCTGGGATCGGTGCCCGACGTCGTCGTCAACGTCCCCTACTTCGACGACGACATCGCCGACCTGGCCGGCCTTCTCCGGTTGGGCCGGGCCATCTGGTAGGGGTAAGCGGTGGCCACCTTCCCCGAGTTCGCCCGCAACACCCCTCTCGACGAGGCCGCCGTCGACCACCTGAAGCGGCTGGTGGCCACGTGGGGCTTCCTAGCCGACCTCTGCTTCGCCGACCTGCTGCTGTTCGTCCCGACGAGGGCCCGGGGTGAGTTCGTGATCGGGGGCCAGATCCGGCCCACGACCAGCCAGACCATCTACCGCGACGACCAGGTGGGCCGGGTGGTGAACGACCACGACCGTCCCGACGTGGTGAGGGCCTGGGGGCTGGGCCAGATCATCGAGGGCGAGCTGCGGGCGACGAGCGTGGGGGAGCTGGCCAGCGTCCAGTGCATCCCGGTGCGGTGGAAGGACGAGCTGGTCGCCATCCTCACCCGGGAGTCGGCCCCGTCGGTCGGGCGCCGCCCCAGCGAGCTCGAGCACGTCTACGTGGAGATGTTCGACCGCTTCGCCCGCATGATCCAGGCCGGGGAGTTCCCCTTCGAGGCCGAAGACACCTCACCCAACGAGGCTCCCCGGGTGGGCGACGGCATCGCCCGCCTCGACGCCGCCGGCCGGGTCGACTTCGCCTCCCCCAACTTCGTGTCGGCCCTGCACCGGATGGGCATCCACCGCAACGCCCGCCACGCCCGCCTGGCCGAGATCGGCATGGACGAGTCGGCGGTGAGGGCCGCCTTCGCCATCGGCCTGCCCATCAGCGAGGAGATCGAGCGGGGCGACGTGTCGCTGCTCGTGCGCTGCATCCCGTTCCTCGAGCGGGGCGCGGTCGCCGGGGCGGTGGTGGCGGTGCGGGACGTGTCCGACCTCCGTCGCCGGGACCGGCTGCTGATCTCCAAGGACGTGACGATCAAGGAGATGCACCACCGGGTCAAGAACAACCTGCAGACCATCTCGTCGCTGCTGTCGCTGCAGGCCCGCCGGCTGGAGTCGCCCGAGGCGCGGGGGGCGATCGAGGACGCGGTGGCACGCATCCGCTCCATCGCCCTCGTCCACGAGACCCTGTCGGCCGCCACCGGCGCCAGCCAGGAGGTGGACTTCGACGAGATCGTCCGCCCGCTGGTGCGGCGGGTGGAGGAGGGGCTGCTGTCGCCCGACCGGCGGGTGCGGCTGGTGGTGG
>DATLGZ010000497.1:0-7353 GCA_035540235.1 Acidimicrobiales bacterium
GGGGAAGCGGCACCTGAGCCGAGCTGTTCCCCGCCGTCAAGGCCACGGCGCCGTAGACAACGGCCGCCACGATCAATGCACCCCGCACCATCCGACGCCGCACCGCCCACCTCCCGCCAGTCGCGGCCCGCCTATTACGGACCGCTTACGTCTACCCTTCTTTCCCGCAACGGTCCACGGTCAATCGGCCGGGCTGATGGTGAGGGACTCCGACGCCGGCCGCCCTTCTCCCCGCTCCAGCCGCACCACCAGCTGGCCGTTGCCGAACGAGGCCGCCGCCGCCCCCCGGAAGCCCTCGGGCACCTCGACGCAGCGGGAGAACGGCCCGTAGTGCCACTCGTGGAGCAGGTAGTCCTTCTCCGCCGGCGTGCGCATGGCCGCCTCGATCCGGACCTGGCCGTCCTCGACGCTCACCGTGACGTCATCGGCCATCACGCCGGGCACGGGGGCGACGATCACCAGCGCCCCGCTGGTCTCGTACATGTTCACCGGGACGTGCTGGGGCTCGTACTCGGGGGAGGGCTCGCTCACCTCGCCGCTCACCAGGTCCCGAGCCGCCTCGGCGATGGCGCCCGCGTCTATGCCGGCCGTGGCCAGCAGTTCGGCCGGCTTGCCCGACGTGGGCATGCCCGCCACGGCCAGGCACCGCACCTTGACCGGCGCGTCGCTCTCGGCGAACACCTCGAGCACCGCGTCGCCCAGGCCGCCCTCGGGCCAGTGGTCCTCGACCACCACGATACGGCCACCGCAGTCGCGGGCCGCCTGGCGCAGGGTGGGGGCGTCGATGGGTTTCACCGAGTAGGCGTCGATGACCCGGGCCGAGATGCCTTCGGCAGCCAGGGCGTCGGCGGCCTTGAGCGCCTCGTGGAGGGTGATGCCGGCGCCCACCAGCGCCACCTCGTCCACCGGCGACTGCCGCACCACCTTGGAGCCGCCGATGGTGAACGTCTCGTCGGGCCGGTAGATGACCGGCGTCGCCCCCCGGGTGGTCCGGAGGTAGGCGATGCTCCCCTGGTCGGCCGGACGGGAGCGGGCGGGAGTGCCGGCCATGGCCGCCACCAGGGCCGCCGTCGACGTGGCGTCGGAGGGGTAGAGCACGGTCGAGAAGTGGACGGCCCGGAAGGCGGCCAGGTCCTCGAGGCCCATCTGGGAGGGCCCGTCCTCGCCGATCGACACGCCGGCGTGGGAGCCGACCACGCACAGCCGGGCCCGCGAGACGGCGGCCATGCGGATGAAGTCGTAGGCCCGCGTCAGGAAGGCGGCGAAGGTGGACAGGTAGGGCAGCCACCCTCGCACCTGAAGGCCGATGGCGGTGGCCACCATCTGCTGCTCGGCGATGTAGCACTCGACGTAGCGGTCGGGGTGGGCGGCCCGGAAGATCTCCGAGTAGGTGGAGTTCGAGACCTCGCCGTCGAGGGCGATGACCTCGCCGCGGGCACGGCCCAGGGCGGCCAGGGCCTCGCCGTAGGCCTTCCGGGTGGCGACCTCGGCGCCGAGGTCGTAAGCGGGCAGCTGCACCTCGCCGGGGCCGGCTGCGGGCACGGCCCGCTCCGGGCCGCTCTCGGGCTTGGACACCGCCACGGTGATGCCCCGGTCGCCGCCGAGGTGCTCGACGGCCTCCTCCCACCGCTCCACCGCCTTGCCATGGGCGTTCTCCTGGTCCTCCACCCACGGCACGCCGGCGCCCTTCCTGGTCCGGGCCAGGATCACCGCGGGGCGGCCGGTGGTGGCCTCGGCCTGCCTGTAGGCCGAGCCGACGGCGCCGCAGTCGTGGCCGTCCACCTCCACGGCCTGCCACCCGAAGGCCTCGAAGCGGCGGCGGTAGCTGTCGAGGTCCCACTCCTGGCGGGTCGGGCCCGACTGGCCCAGGCGGTTGACGTCGACGATGGCGGTGAGGTTGTCCAGCCCCCAGAACGACGCCGCCTCGGCCGCCTCCCACATCGACCCCTCGGCCATCTCCGAGTCGCCGCAGAGCACCCACACCCGTGACGGCGCCCCCTCGAAGCGCTTGGCCGCCAGCGCCACGCCCACCGCCATGGGCAGGCCCTGGCCCAGCGAGCCGGTGGCCACGTCGACCCAGGGGATCGCGGGCGTGGGGTGGCCCTCCAGCATCGAACCGAACCGGCGGTAGCTCTCCAGGTCTCCCTCCGACACCGCCCCCACCGCCTTGTAGATGGCGTAGAGGAGTGGTGAGGCGTGGCCCTTGGAGAAGATGAGGTGGTCGTTGGCCGGGTTGCCCGGCTCGGCGAAGTCGTAGCGGAGGTGCTCGGCCACCAGCACGGCCATGAGGTCGGCCGCCGACATCGACGACGTGGGATGGCCGGAGTTGGCCCGCCCGCTCATCCGCACCGCGTCGACCCGCAGCTGCTGGGCCAGTTCCTGCACGTTGACGGCGCTGTCGCTCATCGCGCCATGGTAGGGAGCCCCGGCCGGTCCCCCGACCGGGGGACACGTGGAGTGAGGGGCCGGGGACGGAGCGGGGCTAGGCGGTGAGGAGGTCGCGACCGGCCCGCGACGACCGACGCCGGAGCTTGGCGATGGCCTTCAGCTCCGCCTGGCGGACGCCCTCCCGGGTGAGCCCGAAGCACTCGCCCACCTCTTCAAGGGTGCGCGGCTTGCCCCGGTCGAGGCCGTAGCGGAGGCACAGGATCTCCCGCTCCCGGGGCTCGAGGACCGACAGGAGGTCGGCCACCTGGGCGGGCAGCATGGCGTCGAGGGCAGCCTGGTCGGGCGCCACCGACACCTTGTCCTCCACCAGGTCGCCCAGCTCGACTTCGCCGTCGCTCATCCGGTCGGACAGCGACATGGGCTCGGCCAGGTAGGGGATCAGCTCCTCGATCTTCTTGGTCGACAGCGAGACGGCGGCCGCCAGCTCGGTCGGCGTAGGCGGCCGGCCGTGGCGCACCTCGAAGGTGCTGCTGGCGATGCGGATGGCGAGCAGCTGGTCGCCGGCGTGCACCGGGAGGCGGATGGTGCGGCCGGTGTTGGCGATGCCCCGGGCGATCGTCTGGCGGATCCACCAGGTGGCGTAGGTGGAGAACCTGAACCCCCGGCGGGCGTCGAACCGCTCGACGGCGTGCATGAGCCCGAAGTTGCCCTCCTGGATGAGGTCGAGCAGGGGCACGCCGGAGGCCTGGTACTTCTTGGCGATGGAGACGACGAGGCGGAGGTTGGCCCGGACGAAGCGGCGGGCGGCGTCGTCCGCGACCCGGCACCGCTCCTCGAGTTCGGCCCGGCGCGAAGGACCGACCCGGTCGCCCAGCCGTGCCAGCTCAGCGCTCGCCTTGCGACCTGCCAGGACGAGCTCGCCGAGCTGCACCTCCTCGGCCCGGGTGAGCAACGGGTACTTGCCGATGTCGTTCAGGTAGAGCTGGAGGAGGTCTTCCTCCTCGCCGCTCAACCCTCGTTGCGTGCCCAATGCTCGGACAGCCTCCCCTTGTCCGTCACGCTACCAGAGCGTGTTCGGTACACAAAGGGGCGGCGGACGGCACCCCTTCCCGCCCCACCCCCGCGACCTGGTCACCGTTCGTGTCGCCAGGGCGCCCTCACGCTGACCAGAACGGGGGGTGCCTAGCGTGCTCAGGCGCCGAAGACGGCGGCCAGCTCCTCGGGGACGGCGACGTCCAGCTGGGAGTAGGTGCACGACCGCGGGTCGCGGTCCGGTCGCCAGCGCACGAACGAGGTGGCGTGGCGGAAGCGGTCGCCCTGAAGGTGGTCGTAGGCCACCTCGGCGACCCGCTCCGGCCGCAGCGGCTCCCACGACAGGTCGCGCCCCGCGTTCCACCGGCTCCCACCGCCGGGCATGCGGCCGCCGGGCTCCTGGGCCAGCTCCGCCCAACCGGCCCACGGGTGGCCCTCGAGGGCCCGGTCCCGCAGCGGGTCCACCTCGGCCACCAGCGCCTTCTGGCGGGCCACGCTGAACCCCGATGCCACGCCCACGTGGTGGAGGGTGCCCTCGCCGTCGTACAGGCCCAGCAGCAACGACCCGACCACCCCGCCCGACTTGTGCCAGCGGAAGCCGGCCACCACGCAGTCGGCGGTGCGGGCGTGCTTCACCTTGAGCATGACCCGCTCGTTCTCCCGGTAGGGGAGGTCGGCCCGTTTGGCCACCACCCCGTCGAGCCCCGCCCCCTCGAAGCGGTCGAACCACTCGGCCGCCACCTCCCGGCTGCGGGTGGCGGGGGTGAGGTGGACGGGCGGGCTCACGCCCGCCAGCGCCTCCTCCAGGGCGGCCCGCCGCCGCTCGAACGGCTCGGCCCGCAGGTCGTCGTCGCCCAGGGCGAGGAGGTCGAAGGCGACGAACGAGGACGGGGTCTGGTCGGCCAGGAGCCGGATGCGGGAGGCGGCGGGATGGATGCGCTGGAGGAGGGCCTCGAAGTCGAGGCCCCCGGCGGTGGCGATCACGATCTCCCCGTCGACGACGCACCGGGCGGGCAGCTCCCGCCTGACCGCCTCGCAAAGCTCGGGGAAGTAGCGGTCGAGGGGCTTCTCGTTGCGGCTCCCCAGCTCGACCTCGTCGCCGTCGCGGAACACGATGCAGCGGAACCCGTCCCACTTGGGCTCGTAGATCAGGCCCGCCTCCGCCGGCATCTCCCGGGCCAGCTTCGCCAGCATGGGCTTCACGGGTGGCATGACCGGGAGTCGCACTGGGCAATGATCGCGTAACCCATGCCCGCCCCCCTCTGCACGTACCGGGTCCAGCTCCATGCGGGCTTCGGGTTCGACGACGTGGCCGCCATCGCCCCGTACCTCGCCCGGCTCGGGGTGAGCCACGTCTACTGCTCCCCCTACCTCCAGGCCGCGCCCGGAAGCACCCACGGCTACGACGTCGTCGACCACAGCCGGTTGAACGAGGAGCTGGGGGGGGAGCCGGCCTTCGAGCGCATGGTCGCGGCCCTGGCCGCCGCCGGCCTGGGCCACATCGTCGACATCGTTCCCAACCACATGTCGGTGGCGGCGGGGCGGCGCAACTCCTGGTGGTGGGACGTGCTCGAGAACGGCCCGTCCAGCCGCTTCGCGTCGTTCTTCGACATCGACTGGACCCCGGCCGACGAGCGGCTGCGCCAGCGGGTGCTGCTGCCCGTGCTGGGCGACCACTACGGGCGCGTGCTGGAGGCGGGCGAGCTGCGGGTGGAGCGGGAGGGGGGTTCGTTCGTGGTGCGCTACTTCGAGCACGAGGCCCCCCTGTCGCCCCGGACGGTCGACGAGCTGCTTGCCGGGGCGGCCACCACCTGCGGGTCTGACGAGTTGGAGAGCCAGGCGGTGGCCTTCGGGCGGCTGCCGCCGGCTACCGCCACCGACCGCGACAGCGTCGACGAGCGCCACCGCGACAAGGAGGTGCTCAAGGCCCGGCTGGCCCGCCTGCTCGACGAGGAACCCGAGGCGGCCAAGGCGGTGGACGAGGCGTTGGCGGCCGTGAACGCCGACCCCGACCGCCTCGACGCCCTGCTCCAGCGCCAGAACTTCCGCCTCGCCTTCTGGCGCACCGCCGGCCAGGAGCTCGACTACCGGCGGTTCTTCGACGTTCCCGAGCTGGTGGCCCTGCGGGTGGAGGACCCCCGCGTCTTCGAGGAGTCCCACCAGCTGGTCCTCCGGCTGGTGGCCGAGGGCAAGGTCGACGGCCTGCGCATCGACCATCCCGACGGCCTCCGCGACCCGGCCGCCTACCTGCGGCGGCTGCCGGCCGGGGAGTACGTGGTGGTCGAGAAGATCCTGGGGGCGGACGAGCGGCTGCGGCCGTCGTGGCCGGTGGCCGGCACCACCGGCTACGACTTCCTGAACCGGGTGCTCGGGCTGTTCGTCGACCCCGACGGCGAGGAGCAGCTGAGCGAGCTGTACGGCCGCTTCACCGGCGAGGAGACCGACTTCGGAGCGGTCGCCTACGAGGCCAAGCAGCTGGTCATGCGCGAGGCCCTGGCCACCGACCTCGACCGCCTCACCGCGGTGGCCGCCGAGGTGTGCGAACGCCACCGCCGCTCTCGCGACTACACCCGCCGCGACCTCCGGCTCGCCCTGCGCGAGCTGGCCGCCGGCTTCCCGGTCTACCGCTCGTACGTGGTCCCGGGGCGGGACGAGTCGGCCGAGGACGTGGCTGCCATCGACGCCGCCGCCACCGCCGCCGCCGAGCGGCGGCCCGACGTCGACCCCGAGCTGCTGGCCTTCCTGCGGGACGTGCTGCTGGGCCGCGTCGACGGCGACGTCGAGGCCGACCTGGCCGTGCGGTTCCAGCAGTTCAGCGCGCCGGTGATGGCCAAGGGCGTGGAGGACACCGCCTTCTACCGCTACTTCCGGCTGGCCGCCCTCAACGAGGTGGGGGGCGAGCCCGCCCGCTTCGGCACGCCGGTGGCCGGCTTCCACGAGGCCAACCAGTGGGCGGCCGAGCGCTGGCCCCAGACCATGCTGTCCACATCCACCCACGACACCAAGCGGGCCGAGGACGTGCGGGCCCGGCTGGCCGTGCTGTCGGAGATGCCGGGCCCGTGGGCCCTGGCCGTGCGCCGGTGGGCCGCCCACAGCGCCTCCCACCGCCGGGGCGAGTGGCCCGACGCCAACACCGAGTACCTGCTCTACCAGACGCTCGTGGGGGCGTGGCCGCTCGACGTCGACCGGGCCCAGGCCTACATGGCGAAGGCGGTCAAGGAGGCCAAGCGGCACACCTCGTGGATCGACCCCGACGACGGCTACGAGGCGGCGGTGGCCGGCTTCGTCGCCGACGTCCTGGCCGACGAGGAGGCCGTCGCCGAGCTGGAGCTGTTCCTGAGACCGGTGGTGGAGGCGGGCCGGGTCAACGGCCTGGCCCAGACGCTGCTGAAGCTCACCTCCCCTGGCGTCCCTGACATCTACCAGGGGACCGAGCTGTGGGACCTCAGCCTCGTCGACCCCGACAACCGCCGCCCCGTCGACTACGGCCGCCGCCGCCGCCTGCTCGACAAGGCCGAGGCGGCCGGGCCCGAGGAGGCCGCCTCGTGGGTCGACGAGGGCGCGGTGAAGTTGTGGCTGGTCCAGCGGGCCCTGGCGGCCCGCCGGCGCCGGCCGGGGGCGTTCGCGCCGGGCGCCGCCTACCGTCCCCTGTGGGCCGACGGCGAGAAGGCTTCCCACGTGGTGGCGTACGTGCGGGGGGACGAGGCGGTGGCCGTCGCCCCCCGGCTGGTCCACGGCCTGGGAGGGGAGTGGGGCGACACGTCCCTGGCCCTGCCGCCGGGCCGGTGGGCCGACGAGCTGGCCGGCGGCGGTGGCCTATGGGAGGGCGAGGTGGCGATGAGGCAGCTGCTGGAGAGGTTCCCGGTGGCTCTGCTGGGGCGGGCGTGATGCGGGTGTGGGCGCCGGCCGCCACGCGGGTCGACCTGGTGGTGG
>DATLGZ010000498.1:0-6562 GCA_035540235.1 Acidimicrobiales bacterium
GGAGTCGGTGCCCGACGACCAGGTCAAGGGCATCGACGTGCTGCGGGCCATCCGCAGCTTCGACCCCTGCATGCCCTGCACCACCCACATGGACACGGGCAAGGGCATCATCAGCCGGGAGATCAACTCCTGCGGCTGCACCCTCGAGTAACCCCCCCACGTTCCTCGATCCAGCCGCAGTCCAGGCCCCCCTCCTCCCGAGGGGGGCCTGGCCGCGTTCCCAACCGGAGCTCGGCGAGGCAGCCGGACTGGGGCCGCCTCTGGCGGCTTCCGGCGGCCGCCGGCAATGATCCCGCTGTGACGGGGCTCTCCGAGGGTGACCTCGATCCGGACCCGCTCCGGCAATTCCACCTCTGGCACGCCCACGCCGGCTCCGCGCCTGAGGTCGCGCTCGCCACCGCGTCGGCGGACGGGGTGCCTTCCGTTCGGATGGTGCTTCTCAAGGCGGCGGACGACCGGGGGTTCGCCTTCTTCACCAACTACGGCAGCGCCAAGGCCAAGGACCTCACGGCCAACCCTCGAGCCGCGCTGCTCTTCTTCTGGGCCCCGGATCGGCAGGTGCGGGTGACCGGGCCTGCGGCGCTTATCGATCCGGCCGAGTCCGACGCCTACTGGAGAAGCCGGCCGCGAGGCAGCCAGCTGGGGGCGTGGGCGTCGCACCAGAGCCAGGTCATCGTCGACCGGGCGCAGCTGCAGCGCCGGCTGGCCGAGGCCGTCCAACGGTTCCCCGTCGAAGTGCCCCGTCCCCCCTTCTGGGGCGGGTTCCGCATCGTTGCCGAAACGGTCGAGTTCTGGCACCACCGCGACGATCGCCTGCATGACCGTCTGCGCTACCGGCGCCAAGGCGACGGCTGGATCATCGAGCGGTTGTCACCCTGAGGATTCGATGATCCCGAGGATGTCCTCACCGTAACGCTCCAGCTTCAGTGGGCCTATGCCCGGGCAGGCGGCAAGCTCGGCGAGGGTGGTGGGCCGCCGCTCAGCGATGCCCTTGAGGTGGGCGTCGCTCATGACGACGTAGGGAGGCACACTGTCGCGCCGGGCGATCCCCGTCCGCCACTCCCTCAGGGCATCCCAGGCGGGTGACTCGCCGGCCGCGGGCACCTCGGTGCGGGCCCGGGGCTTCGGCGCGGGCGCCCCGCCGGCGCGCCGATGCGGTTCGGCGGCCGTGCCCCCCAGCTCGGCCAGGAACGGCGACGGTGCCGCCTCATCGCCCAGCACGACGACCGAGCGGGCGGCGCGGGTCAGCGCCACGTGGAAGACACGCCGCTCCTCCTCGATGTCTTCGGCCAGCCGGTGGGGGAACAGGTCGGCCGAGGCGCCGAACACGATCACGTTGGGCCACTCTCGCCCCTTGACCTTGTGCACCGTGGACAGATGCACCGACGGGCGGCCGTCGTCGGGGGGCGCGGTCAGGGCGGCGCGCAGCCACGGCTCGAACCCGCGGGGGTCCGGATGGAGGGCAGCCAGCTGCTCGAGCGCCCACAGGTCGTCGCCGTGGGCGGAGCGGTCGGCCGAGCCGCGGGAGGCGTCGAGGGCGCTCATCGCCCGGTCGAGGCCGACCCGCCGGCGCACGACGTCGAAGACGCCGGCGGTCGTCGCCCCCGGCCTGTTCACCGCCTCGGCCACCAGCTCGACGTCGTTGGCGTAGGCGTGGACCCGCTCCGCGTCGTCGCCGGACAGCCAGTCGCCCAGGCTGCGCAGGTCGGCAACGGAGGTTCGGGGGCGCCGGCCCATCATCTCCAGCACGTTGCGGGCGATCTTGCGCGAGGGCCGGCGGACGGTGGCGGCGACGTCCTCCCGGGCGATGTCGGCCGGAGCCACGCCGATGCGCAGGTATGCCAGGGCCGCGGCGATGCCCGTGCGGCCCAACAGCTCGGTGCCGACGGCGCGGGTGCACGGGATCCCCGTCTGGGCCAGCAGCACCTGGATCGGCAGCAGCACGGCGTTGACCCTCGCCAGCACGGCAACGTCGGAAGGCTCGACGTCGTGGTCGAGCCAGGACACCACCCGGTCACGCGCCGCCTTCGTGAGGTCGTCGGCGGCCACGGGTTGCACGATGAGCGCACCGGCGTCCTCGGCGCGGCCGGGTGCCGGCGACACCGACTTGGGCAGTCGCCGCCGGTTGTAGCCCAGCAGGGTCTGCGCGCCCCGCACGACTGCCGGCGGGCAGCGGTAGTTGACCCCCAGATCGTAGGCCGCAGCCCCGGGGAACCAGCGGGCGAAGTCTATGAGGAACCCCGGGTCGGCGCCGGCGTAGCCGTAGATGACCTGGTCGTCGTCGCCGACGCCGAAGACCGACGCCGCCGGGCCGGCCAGCAGGCGGATGAGCAGCACGTGGGCCGGCGTCAGGTCCTGGAACTCGTCCACGAGCAGGGTCCGGCAACCGGCCCGGGCCCGAGCACGCACCTCGGTATCGGTGAGTAGCAGCTCCACCGCTCGGTAGATCTGCTCGTCGAAGTCGACGGCGCCCCGCCGGCCCAGCGCCGCCCGATAGCCGTCGAAGGCGACGGCGACGCCGGCAGCATCCGGGAAACGGCTCTCGGCCGCCTCGGGGTCGAGCAGGCCGAGACGGATGGCCGAGAGGGCCTCGAGGTACGGGGCCACCGGGTCGGCGTTGGCCTTCCGGGGGATCTTGACCAGCGACTGGACGATGTTGCGGGTCTCCCGCTCCTCGATCACCGTGACCGGGCCCGCCATCTGGCAGATGAGCAGGCCGAGGGAGTTGAGGGTGCGGATCGTCGGGCGCAGCCCCAGCGTGCGCTCCCGCAGCTCCTCGGCCGCCTTCACGTTGTAGGCCACCGCGGTGAGGAGCTCCGGCTCATGGTTGCGGTCGGCCAGGAGGTGGCGGAGCCGCTCGGTCAGCACCCGGGTCTTGCCCGACCCGGCGGGCGCGATGATCCGGGCCGGCCCGCCGGGGTGGTCCACCGCGGCCAGCTGGTCGGGCGCCAGCGTCGCCGCCGGCGGCGCATGGCCGGCGACGGTAAGGCGGCCGGCGTCGATGGAGTCGCGGTGGACCAGGGCGTGCGGCAGTGACAAGGTCTGGCGCGGCCCGCCGTCGCACCACGCCGGCGTGCCGTCCGCCAGGACGACGTCCGCCGGGCCGCCGACCTCGGCGCCCAGCCGGCCCGCCCGGACCCCGTGCCACCACACGGGGTCGCCGGAACGGGCGTCGTAGGTGTTGGCCCAGACGAGGAAGTGAAGCCGCTCGCGGGCGAAGGTGAACCCGGCGCCGAGCTCGTAGGGCGGCCGGGTGTCGGTCTCGGGGCCTTTGAGATCGCCGGCGTCGACACCGAGGTCGACGACCACCGGCCGGCGCTGGGACCACGCCTCGTGCAGCGGATCGGCAGCGGACTCGTCGTCGACGCGGATACGAGGGATGCCCTCCCAGCCCGCCGGCGGCTCGGCGCCGGCGGCGACGACGACGCCGCGGCCGAGTTGCTTCATGTGGGCTTGGTGCCCACCAGGAGGTGGTGGGGGTGCGGGTAGCCCCGGTGGATCGGTCGGTCGCGGACGGTCATGCCGCCCTCGGCCATGGCCGCCGCCATGTCGGCCGGCGCCAGGAAGGTCAGCTCCTCGCCCTCGGTGATGCCGAGCACCTTGACCGAGGTCGTCTCCTGCAGCCGGTTCCACGTCGCCTTCCAGCGGGGCATGAGGGCCATCTCCTTCACGGCCAGCACGCCGCCGGGCGACAGCAGCTTGGCGCAGGCCCGCAGCAGGCTGCGCTGATCGTCCGCCGCCAGCAGGTAGAGGACGTCGACGATGGCAATACCGGCCCACGGGCCGGCAGGGAGCTCGGCGCCGGTCACCACGCCGAAGGACACGGGCAGGCCGGCGGCGGCGGCACGGGCCACGGCCAGCTTGTCCTCGTCGACGTCGATGCCGACGACCTGGCGGTCGGCGGAGGTGAGGGCCAGGTACAGCGACAGCAGCCCGTGGCCGCAGCCCACCTCGAGGATGCGCCCGGTCCGGGGCAACTGGGCGGCGACGGCCGGAAAGGGGCACGTGGCCCACCGGAGGGTCACGTGGGCCCGGGCGGTCAGCGGCGCCCCCCGGTAGAGGCCCACGACCCGCCGGCGGGGGGCGTCGGCAACCAACCGCCCGTACGTCACGTCACCGCAGGCAGGTCGGCGTACGTCGCCAGGCGGAACCCGGCGGCGGCAACAGCCTGCTTCGCCACCGGGCCGACGAGCGCGGACAGCTCGTCCTCCCACTGGTAGCCCCACTGATAACGACCGCGGTCGCGGTCCTCGCCCTCCCCGGGGTGCACGGTGAGCTCCACCGCGGCATGGCCATGCGCGGCCAGTCGGGCCAGCACGGTCGGCAGTCGC
This sequence comes from Acidimicrobiales bacterium, assembly GCA_035540235.1. Lineage (GTDB taxonomy): Bacteria > Actinomycetota > Acidimicrobiia > Acidimicrobiales > AC-14 > JBFMCT01. Next base: position 4,332 of record DATLGZ010000498.1, read on the forward strand.
TGCTCGTCGAGATGGCCGGCGCACTCGATGCCGACGGCGTCGAGTGGAAAGGCCAGCCCCGCCCCCTTTGCCTTCCGCGCCAGCCGGGCGCCGAGCACCGTCACCCCCAGGGCGACCGGGTTCCGAGCCCGGAAACGGGGCACCCTGACGGCAGGGATGCCGAAACGCGTGGCCAGGCCGATCACGACCTCGCAGACCGACGGCCACAGCTGAAGGTGCTGGTGGGCGTCGAGGTGGGTGATCGTCACCCCCAGCTCTTGAACCATCTCGAGCTGGGCGGTGAACTCCCGCCGCACATCCTCGGGGTCGATGCGCCCCAACAGGGCCCGGGCGACGAAGGCGTTGTAGCTCTCGCAGAGGTGCCCCCGCTTGCCGACCAACGACGGGACCTCCCTGGCGCTCAGCAGCGGCGGATCCTCGCCGACCGCAGCCAGGTGGACCCCGACGCCCAGTGCCTCCTCGTCGGCCAGCCACTTCGCCACCTTGGGGTACGCCGGCCCCAGGGCGATGGCCGAGGTGCTGGTGACGATCCCCTCCCGGTGAGCGAGAAGGATGCCACGGGAGATGCCCTCGGTGAGCCCGTAGTCGTCGGCGTTGACGATCAGCAGCCTGTTCACGACAAGTAGTACCCCGTGCCGAAGACGGCGGTCAGGACGACGAGGCCCACGCCGCTGGCCGGCAGCACCACCCGGCGCAGGGCAGGGCGCTCCACGAGGAGCTCGCCCAGCACGGCGAAGCACGGGAAAGCGGCGAGCAGGTAGCGGGCCATGCCGAAGAAGTTCTTGGTCGAGATGGCCGACACACCGATCAGGAGGCCTGCGTAGATGGCGTACGCAGCACCGAACCGGCGATACACGGCGGGCAGCAGGCAGGCCGCGCCCACGGTGAGCACCGGGTGGGCCATGAAGAGGATCCACGCCGGTGGGCTGCGCAGGTCGGCGACGTCACGGAAGAACTGGAACTTGAGCCACGTCTCCAGGCCCGCGCCCTGCTCCCATGCCGCCTGGGCGCCGGCGAATGCCAGCGGGTCGTCGAAGCGGGACCACAGGTACAGGCACCAGGCGCCGAGGCCGACGAGCGAGAGCAGCACGCCGGCGTCGGCCCACCGCAGCCGGCGCCGGTCGAACGGCCACAGCGCGCCCCGACGCTCGAGGGCGAGCACCACGAGTCCGAGGACCACGACGACGCCCACCGGCCGGGCCGCGGTCGCCACTGCGCCGGCCAGGCCGGCGAGCACCGGCCGGTCGGACTCGAGGAGGAGGAAGGCGCCGAGGACGGCGGCGATGAAGACGGCGTCGGCGTAGACGACGCCGTAGAGGAAGAAGGCGTACGGGAAGAGGAGGAAGGCGAGCAGGGCGGCCCACGCAGCCGCCGGCGAAAGGCGGGCCCGCAGCCAGCCGGCGAGCAGCGCGGCCACGCCGGCGCCGGCCAGGAACGTCACGACGATGCCCGCGACGTAGGCGTCGCCCACGACCGCGCGAACCGCCCCGACCACGATGGGGTAGGCCGGGAAGAACGCCACCGTCGACTGCTGCCCGACCACGTACGAGTAGCCCTCCACCACGATCTGGCGGTACCAGCCCGAATCCCACTGGGCCCACCCGGCCAGCCACCCGGGCCCCGTGAACGGTGGGGCCAGGCGCGGGCCGGACACCTCGGGCAGCCGCGGCGCCACCGCACCCATGACCAGGTACAGCACGACGGCCACGCCGACGAAAACGACGACCGCCTGCCACGCACGGGGCCGAGCGGTCGGGGGCGGTGCCCCCCCTGAGGTGAGCCTGGTGGGGGCGGGCGGGTTGGACAGCATCGATCCAGGGTTCTCCGGCCGCAAGGCGCCGACCGGCGGGGAACCTACCACGGGCCTCGCTGTGGGAGGGCGTTCGCCACCTTCTGGTGACTCGCCGTACCCCTCCGAGCACTGACGGCGGTTCTGGTCCTTGCCTGTTCGCCACCGGCGACGTCGGCGGGATCGACGTCAGCATCGGCCTCCTGGCCTTCGCTCTTGGCCAGGATCAGGGCGATGAAGCCGATGCTGAAGGCCAGGGGCGGGGCGAGTTCTTGACGCTTTGCGGTCGGTAACGGCCCTGGGTTGGGTACGTTGGCAGGAACCACTGGGACCTGGAGGATCATTCTTGTCGCTTCGAACGCGTGCTGCCGTCCTGGTCCTGGCGCTGATCGGGCCGCTGGCCGTCACCGCCGGGCCCGCGCAAGCCGCCCCCGCCCCGGCC
>DATLGZ010000499.1:0-8586 GCA_035540235.1 Acidimicrobiales bacterium
GGCACGGCCTGGTGGCGCCCGCCCTCGAGGGCGAGGCGCACGCTGCCCCCGGGCTCCACGGAGATGGGGAACCCGGGCGCTTCCGAGCCCCCTGGCCCGTCGTGGACCGCCCCGCCCGACGGGAAGGCCACGACAATTGACGGGCGGGGCGTCTCCAGCAGGTGGGCCCGCACCTGCCCGCCGCGGCGGGCCAGGGTGGTGCCGGGGTAGAAGGTGGCCAGGATCTCCGCCGCGCTCGCCCCTGCCCGCCCCAGGGCGAGGGCGCCGTCCTGGGGCAGCCCCACGCCGTGGCCGAAGCCCCGCCCCTCCAGCACCACGTGCAGCTCGGGCCGGTCCTGGGCCAGCGCGGGCGCCGCCGGCCAGGTGGCCCCGGCGGCCCCGGCGGCGGCGACGGCGGCCGTCAATCCCAACCAAGGGCCCCGCCCCCACGTGCCCACGGGCGGACCCTACGACAAGTAGAAGCCCCGGGCGAAGAGGGAGGTGGCGCAGACGAGCAGCACGGCGCTCACGCCCAGCCACGCACCCCGGAGGGCGGGCCGGCGGGCGAGGACCTCGGCGGCCACCGCGAAGACGGGGAAGGCGGCCAGCACGTAGCGGCTCATCCCGAAGAAGTTCTGGGTGGAGAGGGCGGAGAGCCCGACCACCACCAGCACGTAGGACCCGTAGCCCCACCCGAAGCGGCGGACGACGGAGGGCACGAGGGCGAGGGCGACGAACGTCAGCACCGGGTGCGACAGGTAGGCGATGAGGTCGTGGGACGTGTGGGAGAACATCTGGAGGTCCTTGAGGAACTCCGTCTTGAACCAGGTGGCGGGCCCGGGCGACTGGTTCCACCCCTCCTGGGCCTGGATCCAGGCGATGGGGGAGCCGTACCGCCTCCAGGTGAAGGCGGAGTAGGCCCCCACGCCGGCGAGGGTGAGGAGGATGCCGGCGTCACGCCGCTTGAAGCCCCGCCAGCCGCCCCGCCGCTCGGCGATGCGCAGCACGAGGGGGATGATCAGCAGGGCGCCCACCGGGCGGGTGGAGGTGGCGACCGCCCCGGCCATGCCGGCGAGCAGGGGGAGGTCGCGCTCGATAAGCAGGAAGGCGGCCAGCACGGCGGCGATGAAGGTGGCGTCGGCGTAGACGGCGCCGGTGAGGTAGTAGGCGAAGGGGTAGAGCAGCAGGAGGAGCAGGGCGGTCCAGCGCACGGCGGGGGCGAGCGCCTTCTGGCGCAGCCACAGCGCGTAGAGGACGGCCACCGCCGCTCCCGACACGACGGTGACGAAGATGCCCCCCAGCACGCGGGCGTGGAAGGCGGCGCCGAAGATCCGCATGAGGAACGGGTACATGGGGAAGTAGGCGGCGGGGCTCTGGTGGCCGGGCCAGGGCTCGAAGTAGCCGCGGTGGGCGATGTGCTCGTACCAGCTGCCGTCCCAGCGGAACCACCCGTTGAACCACAGCTTGTCGCCCAGGATGTCGGGGCGGGCGTGCTGGGTGGTGTAGGGCAGGAGCGACAGCGAGACGCGCGCCACCACGAACAGGGCGGCGGTGACGAGGAGGAATACGCCCAGCGCGCTGAGGGCGGTGGCCAGGGCCGAGGGGCCCTCGTCCCGTGGTGGGACCTCGTCCTGCTCCGGCTCCGTCTCCACCGACGGAGCCGCCGTGTACTTCACCCGCACGAGGGCACGGTACTGCGCGGGCAGGGCCCCGTCAGGTGACGGTGACGGTGGCGGCGGCGGCCGCCCGCAGGCGCCAGCCGGGCGCGGGGCTGGCCGGGTCGGCCAGAGCCACCGCGCAGCCGCCGAAGCCGGCCCCCGTGAGGCGGGCGCCGTAGACGCCGGGCGTGGCCGCCAGCCGCTCGACGAGGGCGTCGAGGGCGGGGGTGGAGACCTCGAAGTCGTCGCGGAGGCTGGCGTGGCTCTCGGCCATGAGGCGGCCGGCGCCGGCCAGGTCGCCGGCCCGGACGGCAGCCGCGAAGTCGAGGACACGGGCGTTCTCGGTGACGACGTGGCGGGCCCGGCGGCGGACGACGGCGTCGTCGAGGGAGGCCACGTCGGCCGAGGAGGCAGCCCGCAGCGGCCCGATCACCGCCTCGGCCGCCTCGCATTGGGCCCGCCGCTCGGCGTAGGCCGACGTGGCGACCGACCGGCGCTGGCCCGTGTCGGCCACCACCACGGCCACGTCGTCGGGGAGGGGGACGGGCTCGACCACCAGGGCGGCGCAGTCGATGAGGAGGGCGTGGCCGGCCACGCCCGCGGCCGACGCCAGCTGATCGAGGATCCCGGTCCGGGTGCCCCACGCCAGCTGCTCGGCCCGCTGGCAGGCGAGGGCGAGCTCGAGGGGTGTGCCGTCGAAGCCGAGGGCGAGGGCCACCGCCACCTCGAGGGCGGCGCTGGAGGAGAGCCCCGCGCCTAGGGGGAGGGTGGTGCCCACCCTGCCCCTGCCTCCCGCCGGGGGCCGCAGCACGGCCACCACCCCGGCCACGTAGCGGGCCCAAGCGGGCCTCACGGCGGCCGGGTCGGCCACGTCGATGGGGACGCAGGCGGGCTGGGGGTCGTCGGCGGACCGCAGCTCGACGGTGGCGCCCCCCCGCTCCAGCTCGACCGTCGTCCCCCGGTCGACGGCCATGGGGAGGGCCCAGCCGCCGGTGTAGTCGGTGTGGTCGCCGATGAGGTTGACCCGCCCGGGGGCGTGCGCCAATACCATCGGCGCCAGTCTGCTCCCCCTGGCGGGGCGGGCAGCATGAGGCCGGCGAGCAGGAGGCGCCGTGGGGGAGTACGAGGCGGTGATCGAGACGGCCGAGCGGGAGGCGTCGCACGGTCGCTACAAGGACGCGTACAACAGGCTGGCCAGGGCGCTGTGGCTCGGGGGCCCGGCCGACCAGGAGATCCGCTACCGCCGGGGCCTCTACGCCTACGAGGTGGCGAGGGCCCGGCTGGACACGCTGGACGAGTCGCCCCGGCCCAAGCAGACGCTCATCAAGGCGGGGTGCTGGCTGGCCCGGGCCGAGGCCTACCTGTCCTCCGCCGCCGAGGGCGTGCCGGGCAAGCGGGCCGACGAGGTGCTCGACGACCTCAGGCGGGCCCGGGCCGAGCAGGAGCGGTTCCGGGCCCTGGCCCGCCGCCTGGGCGAGGAGCTCTTCGTGGGCTGAACGGCCGCTCCCTTGGTGGCGGGCGCACACCGGCCGGGCGCCGCCGCCCGAAATCAATGGGGTGGGGACGAACCATAAGGTGGTGGCCGTGAGCATCGCCGACGCGCCGGTCGCCGAGGCGGCCGAAAACGGTTTCCTGGAGGATCTGTGCCGCGCCCTGGCCGCGGCCGAGGCGGGGGAGGAGGGGGTCCGCCTGGCGGTCCCGCCCGGCGGCGCCTACGAGGAGGTGGCCCGCCGCTTCAACGCCCTCACCGCCCGCCAGACCGAGCTGAGCCGGGAGCTGGCCCGGGTGGCCCGGGTCGCCGGCACTGAGGGGCGGCTGACGGCGCGCGTGGAGCTGGAGGGCGCGTCGGGGCTGTGGGACCGGGCCGCCGCCTCGGTCAACGGCCTGATCGACGACCTCGTACAGCCCACGAACGAGGTGGCCCGGGTCATCTCCGCGGTGGCCGCCGGCGACCTGTCCCAGAAGATGGTCCTGGAGATGGAGGGCCACCCGGTCAAGGGCGAGTTCCAGCGCATCGGCCGGGTCGTCAACTCCATGGTCGACCAGCTCCGCTCGTTCGCCGACGAGGTGACCCGGGTGGCCCGGGAGGTGGGCACCGAGGGCCGCCTGGGCGGCCAGGCCGACGTGCGGGGCGCATCGGGCACGTGGAAGGACCTGACCGACTCGGTGAACGTGATGGCCTCCAACCTCACCGACCAGGTGCGCAACATCGCCCTGGTCACCACCGCGGTGGCGGACGGCGACCTGAGCCAGAAGATCACCGTCGACGCCCGGGGCGAGGTGGCCCAGCTGAAGCAGACCGTCAACACCATGGTCGACCAGCTGCGGTCCTTCGGCGACGAGGTCACCAGGGTGGCCCGGGAGGTGGGCACCGAGGGCCGCCTGGGCGGCCAGGCCGACGTGCGAGGGGCGTCGGGCCTGTGGAAGGACCTCACCGACTCGGTGAACGTGATGGCCTCCAACCTCACCGACCAGGTGCGCTCGATCGCCCAGGTGGCCACCGCGGTGGCCCGGGGCGACCTGAGCCAGAAGATCACCGTCGAGGCCAAGGGCGAGGTCGCCATCCTGGCCGACACCATCAACTCCATGACCGACACGCTGGGGGCGTTCGCCGACGAGGTGACCCGGGTGGCCCGCGAGGTGGGCACCGAGGGCCGCCTGGGCGGCCAGGCCGACGTGCCGGGCGTGGCCGGCCGGTGGAAGGACCTCACCGACTCGGTGAACGTGATGGCGTCCAACCTCACCGACCAGGTGCGCTCCATCGCCTCGGTCACCACCGCCGTGGCGCGGGGAGACCTGAGCCAGAAGATCACCGTCGAGGCCAAGGGCGAGGTGGCCACCCTGGCCCAGACGATCAACTCCATGACCGACACCCTGGGGGCGTTCGCGGCGGAGGTGACCCGGGTGGCCCGCGAGGTGGGCATCGACGGGCGCCTCGGCGGCCAGGCCGACGTCCCCGGCGTGTCAGGGACGTGGAAGGCCCTCACCGACAACGTCAACCAACTGGCCGGCAACCTCACCGGCCAGGTGCGCAACATCGCCTCGGTGACCACCGCCGTGGCCCGCGGCGACCTCTCCCAGAAGATCACGGTGGAGGCCCGGGGAGAGGTGGCCGAGCTCAAGGACACCATCAACACAATGGTCGAGCAGCTGTCGGCATTCGCCGGCGAGGTGACCCGGGTGGCCCGCGAGGTGGGCACCGACGGCCGCCTCGGCGGCCAGGCCGAGGTGTCGGGCGTGGCCGGCACGTGGAAGGCCCTCACCGACTCGGTGAACTACATGGCCAACAACCTCACCAGCCAGGTGCGCAACATCGCCTCGGTGACCACCGCGGTGGCCCGAGGCGACCTCTCCCAGAAGATCACGGTGGAGGCCCGGGGCGAGGTGGCCGAGCTGAAGGACACCATCAACACCATGGTCGACCAGCTGTCGGCCTTCGCCGACGAGGTGACCCGGGTGGCCCGGGAGGTGGGCACCGAGGGCAAGCTGGGCGGGCAGGCCACCGTGCCGGGCGTGGCCGGCACGTGGAAGGACCTCACCGACAACGTCAACCAGCTGGCCGGCAACCTGACCGACCAGGTGCGCAACATCGCCCAGGTCACCACCGCGGTGGCCAAGGGCGACCTCACCCGCAAGATCACCGTCGAGGTGCGGGGCGAGCTGCTGGAGCTCAAGGACACCATCAACACCATGGTCGACCAGCTCGGGTCGTTCGCCGACGAGGTGACCCGGGTGGCGCGCGAGGTGGGCACCGACGGCCGCCTCGGGGGCCAGGCCGAGGTGCCGGGCGTGGCCGGCACGTGGAAGGACCTCACCGTGTCGGTGAACTCCATGGCCGACAACCTCACCGACCAGGTCCGCAACATCGCGTCGGTGACCACCGCGGTGGCCCAGGGCGACCTGAGCCAGAAGATCACCGTCGACGCCCGGGGCGAGATCCTCCAGCTCAAGACGACGATCAACAAGATGGTCGACCAGCTCTCCGCCTTCGCGGCGGAGGTGACCCGGGTGGCCCGGGAGGTGGGCACCGAGGGCATGCTGGGCGGCCAGGCCGAGGTCGAGGGCGTGTCGGGCACGTGGAAGCGGCTCACCGAGAGCGTGAACCAACTGGCGTCGAACCTCACCACCCAGGTGCGGTCGATCGCCGACGTGGCCACCGCCGTGACCCAGGGCGACCTCACCCGGACGATCACGGTCGACGCCGCCGGCGAGGTGGGCGACCTCAAGGACAACATCAACCAGATGATCGTCACCCTCCGGGAGACCACCCGCCGCAACGAGGAGCAGGACTGGCTCAAGTCCAACCTGGCCCGCATCGGGGCCATGCTCCAGGGCCACCGCGACGTGCGGGCCCTGTCGCAGCTCATCATGAGCGAGCTGACCCCGCTGGTGAAGGCGCAGCAGGGGGCGTTCTTCATGGCCGAGCCGGGGAGCGAGCCCGACGACACCGCCTACCGGCTCATCGCCGGCTACGGCTACCGCAGCCGCGGCAGCCGCGACCTGCCCGGCGAGTGGCGCACGGGCGAGGGGTTGGTCGGCCAGGCGGCCCTGGAGAAGAAGACGATCCTGCTCGACGTGCCGGCGGGGGCGGCCCGCATCTCCACCGGCCTCACCGAGGCCGACCCGCTGAGCGTGATCGTGCTGCCGGTCGTGTTCGAGGACCAGGTGCTGGCCGTGATCGAGCTGGCCTCGTTCCGGCCCTTCACCGGCGTCGACCGCTCGTTCCTCGACCAGATCGTGGAGACGGTGGGCATCGTCCTCAACACCATCCTCGCCACCATGCGCACCGAGGAGCTGCTGTCGCAGTCGCAGAGCCTGGCCCAGGAGCTGCAGAGCCAGTCGGAGGAGCTGCAGCGCCAGCAGCGGGAGCTGCAGCACACCAACGCCGAGATCGAGCTGGCCCGGCGGGAGCTGGAGGAGCGGGCCGAGCAGCTGGCCCTGTCGTCGAAGTACAAGTCCGAGTTCCTGGCCAACATGTCCCACGAGCTGCGCACACCGCTCAACAGCCTGCTGATCCTGGCCAAGCTGCTGGCCGAGAACGGCGACGGGTCGTTGAGCCCCAGGCACGTGGAGTTCGCCCGCAGCATCTACGACGCCGGTAACGACCTTCTCAGCCTCATCAGCGACATCCTCGACCTGTCCAAGGTCGAGGCCGGCAAGATGGACGTCGCCCTGGCGCCGGTGCGGCTCACCGCGCTCTGCGACAACCTCGAGCAGGTGTTCCGCCCCATGGCCGACCAGCAGCAGCTGGAGTTCAAGGTGACCTTCGAGGACGGCGCCCCCGAGGCCGTCACCACCGACGAGCACCGCGTCCAGCAGGTGCTCAAGAACCTGCTGTCCAACGCCCTCAAGTTCACCGAGCGCGGTTCGGTGGAGCTCAAGGTGGGCATGGCGCCCACGGGCATGCGCTTCAACCACCGGGAGCTCTCCGACGCCCCCGCGGTGGTGATGTTCTCGGTGTCCGACACCGGCATCGGCATCAAGCCCGACCAGCTGCTGGTGATCTTCGAGGCGTTCCAGCAGGCCGACGGCACCACCAGCCGCCGCTACGGGGGGACGGGGCTGGGGCTGTCGATCAGCCGGGAGATAGCCCGCCTGCTGGGCGGGGAGATCCAGGTGACGAGCACGCCGGGGGCGGGCAGCACGTTCTCTCTGCTGCTGCCGGTGGTGGCCACCACCGCGGTGGCGACGCCGGCCGTCAACACCGGCCCGGCCTCGAGCGCCCGGCGGCTCTCGCCCGCCCTGGCGGCCGGTCCCGACCGCAGCAGCGGCAACGGCGCGGCCGCCTCCGACCTGGCCGGGCGCAAGGTGCTCATGGTCGACGACGACATCCGCAACCTCTACGCCCTCACCAGCGCCCTGGAGGAGCACGGCCTCGAGGTGGTGTGCGCCGACTCGGGCCAGCAGGGGATCGAGCTGCTGCGCTCCACCCCGGGGGTGGAGCTGGTGCTGATGGACATCATGATGCCCGACATGGACGGCTACGAGGTCATCCGCCGGATGCGGGACCTGCCCGCCTTCGAGCACCTGCCCATCGTGGCCCTCACCGCCAAGGCCATGCGGGGGGACCGGGAGGCGTCGCTGGCGGCGGGCGCGTCCGACTACGTCACCAAGCCCGTAGACCTGACGCAGCTGCTCGACACCCTGCGGGTGTGGCTGCACCGGTGAGCCCGGCGTCGCGGTCACGGTTGGTGTCGCCAGGGGGGCCAGCGGTGTGACCGGCTCGCAGGGAGACGCGGGCCGGGTGCTCATGGTCGACGACCGGCCCGACAACCTGCTCGCCCTGGAGGCCGTGCTCGAGCCGCTGGGGGCGGAGCTGGTGCGGGCCGGGTCGGGGGAGGAGGCCCTGCGCCACCTCCTGGCCGCCGACTTCGCGGTGATCATCCTCGACGTGCAGATGCCGGGGATGGACGGGTTCGAGACGGCCCGGCTGATCAAGGCCCGGGAGAAGACCCGCTACGTGCCCATCATCTTCCTGACCGCCATCAGCGGCGAGGCCGAGCACCACCTGATGGGCTACCGCACGGGGGCGGTGGACTACGTCTACAAGCCGTTCAACCCCGAGGCGCTGCGCACCAAGGTGGGCGTCTTCCTGTCGCTGTGGCGGCAGGGCCACGAACTGGAGCGCCAGCGGGCCGAGCTGGCCCGCCAGCTCACCGAGGTGGAGCGGCTCAACGGCGAGCTGGAGCGGTCGAACGCGGCGCTGGAGCGGTTCGCGGCGTCGGCCGCGGTGGAGATCCAGGAGCCCCTCGACAACGTGGCCGGCCTGCTCGACCTGCTGGCGTCCCGCCACGGGGACGGGATGGGCCAGGAGGCGGGCCTGCTCATGGAGCGGGCCGAGGCCAACCTGGTCCGGGTGCGGGGACGGGTCGGGTCCCTGCTGGAGTTCGCCCGGGCGTCGGTGGAGCAGGTGGAGCTGCGGCCCCTGGCGCTGGGCGAGGTGGTGGAG
>DATLGZ010000500.1:0-3581 GCA_035540235.1 Acidimicrobiales bacterium
ACCCCGGCCCCCGCGTCCCACGGCGCCGAGCGCTCCCCCGGCGGTCTGGGCCTGGGCGGCTGATGCTCACCGACGCTCCCGCGATCGTCACCGCCCGTCTCGGCCAACCCGAGTCGTGGACGCTGCGCACCTACCTCCAGCGAGGCGGCTACCAGGGCCTGCGCCAGGCCCTGTCCATGACGCCCGAGGCGGTCGGCCAGGAGGTCCTCACCGCCAACCTGCTGGGCCGGGGCGGCGCCGGCTTCGAGGCGGGCAAGAAGTGGTCGATGCTGGCCAAGCCCCGGCCCGCCTACCTGGTGATCAACGGCGACGAGAGCGAGCCGTGCACCTTCAAGGACCACATGCTGCTCGAGGGCGACCCCCACCAGGTCATCGAGGGCACCCTCATCTGCGCCTACGCCGTGGGCGCGGCCCAGGCCTTCATCTTCGTGCGGGGCGAGTTCGCCCTCGGCATCGAGCGCATGACCGCCGCCCTCAACGAGGCCTACGAGCACGGGGCGGTGGGCCAGGACATCTTCGGTTCGGGGTTCTCCGTCGACGTCGTCATCCACCCCGGCGCCGGCGCCTACATCTGCGGCGAGGAGACCGCCCTGCTGGAGAGCCTGGAGGGCAAGCGGGGCTTCCCCCGCGAGAAGCCGCCCTGGTTCCCGGCGGTCAAGGGCCTCTACTCCCAGCCCACGATCGTCAACAACGTCGAGACCGTCTCCAACCTGCCCTGGATCGTGCAGAACGGCGGGGCCGCCTTCGCCGCCCTGGGCGTGGGCCGCTCCACCGGCACCCGCATCTTCTCCCTGGCGGGCCACGTCAACCGCCCCGCCAACTACGAGATCGAGATGGCGAAGACGACGTTCCGCGACCTGATCTACGACCCCGCCCTGGGCGGGGGGATCCGGCACGGCAACCAGCTCAAGGCGTTCGTGCCGGGCGGGGTGTCGGCCCCCTGGTTCGGTCCCGACCAGCTCGACATGCCCCTCGACCAGGACGAGGTGGGCAAGGCGGGGTCGATGCTGGGCTCGGGCTCGGTGGTGGCCATGGACGACACCACCTGCATGGTGCGGGCCGCCTGGCGCATCACCCGCTTCTTCCACCGGGAGTCGTGCGGCCAGTGCACGCCCTGCCGCGAGGGCGGCGGCTGGGTGGACAAGATCCTGCGCCGCATCGAGGTGGGTGGCGGCCGCGAGAGCGACCTCGACCTCCTCCTCGACGTGTGCGACAACATCGCGCCGGGCCTGCGGTGGCCCCCGGCCAAGACCACGATCTGCGTGCTGGGCCCGTCGATCCCCTCGTCGATCACCTCGGGGATCAAGATGTTCCGCGATGAGTTCCTCGTCCACATCAAAGACGGCGGGTGCCCCTTTGCCTGAGATCGTGGTCGACGGGCGGGCGGTCCAGGCCAAGGACGGCGAGATGATCATCGCCGCCGCCGAGCGGGCCGGCGTCTACATCCCCCGGTTCTGCTGGCACCCCCGCATGAAGCCGGTGGGCATGTGCCGCATGTGCCTGGTGGAGGTGAAGGGGCCGCGTGGCTTCGCCCTCCAGCCGTCCTGCTACGTGCCGGTGGCCGAGGGCCAGGAGATCGTCACCACCTCCCCCGCGGTCAAGAAGGCCCAAGACGGCGTGCTCGAGTTCCTGCTGATCAACCACCCCCTCGACTGCCCGGTGTGCGATCGGGGCGGCGAGTGCCCCCTGCAGGACCAGACCTTCGGCTTCGGCCCCGGCGAGAGCCGCTTCGTGGAGGAGAAGCGGCACTGGGCCAAGCCCATCCCCATCAACCCTCTCGTCGCCCTCGACCGCGAGCGGTGCATCCAGTGCGCCCGCTGCACCCGCTTCCAGGAGGAGGTGGCGGGCGACCCCATGATCGACTTCGTGGGCCGGAGCGACCAGACCGAGGTCAACATCTTCGCCGGCAGGCCCCTCGAGTCGAACTTCAGCGCCAACATCGTGCAGCTGTGCCCGGTGGGCGCTCTCACCGCCACCCCCTACCGGTTCAAGGCCCGCCCCTGGGACCTGGAGGTGGTGGAGTCCACCTGCACGGCCTGCGCGGTCGGCTGCCGCATCGCGGTGCAGTCGAGCAGCAACCGGCTGGTGCGCCACCTGGGCGTCGACAGCGACCCCGTCAACCACGGTTGGCTGTGCGACAAGGGCCGCTTCTACTACGAGGCCGTCGACAGCCCCGACCGCCTCACCAACCCGCTCGTGCGCAAGGGCGACGAGCTCGTCGAGGTCTCCTGGGCCGAGGCCCTGCGTGTCGCCGCTGACGGGCTGCGGGCCGCCGGCCCGTCGGTCGGGGTGCTCGGAGGCGCCCGCCTGCCCAACGAGGACGCCTACGCCTGGTCGAAGCTGGCCCGCACCGTGCTCGGCACCGACAACGTCGACTGCCAGATGGGCGACGGCCTTCCCGCCGAGGTGGTGCTGGGCCTGCCCCGGGCCACCATCGACGAGGCGTGCCGCGCCCCCGCCACCCTCCTCCTCGGTCCCGACCTGAAGGAGGAGCTGCCCGTCCTCTACCTGCGACTGCGCACGGCCGCGATCGACGGCATCACCACCCTGGTCGAGCTGACTCCCCGGCCCACCGCCCTCTCGCAGCAGGCGGCGGTGAGCCTGGTCTACCGCCCGGGAGAGGCGGCCACCGTGGCCCGCGCCCTGGTGGAACGGGCCGACCAGGACGCCCGGCTGTCGCGCGCCGCCCAGGCGCTGGGGGCGGGAGGGGACGGGGGCGAGGGCGTGGTGATCGTGCTTGGGCGCCCGTCGGTGGCCGAGTCGGCCGACGGCATCGTCCAGGCCGCCGCCGTGCTGGCCGACGCCCTGCCCAAGGCCCGCTTCCTCACCGCCCTGCGGCGGGGCAACGTCCACGGCGCGCTCGACATGGGCCTCGCTCCCGGCGTCCTCCCCGGGCGGGTCTCGCTCGACGAGGGCCACGCCTGGTTCCTGGACGGTTGGGGGGCGCTGCCCGAGAGCCGCGGTCTCGATGCCATGGGCATGCTCCAGGCCGCCGACCAGAGCCGCCTCCAGGCCCTCGTGCTCCTTGGCGCCGACCCCATCAACGACTTCCCCGACCGGGCCCTGGCCCGCCGGGGCCTGGCCGGGGTCGGCTTCACCGTGTCGGTCGACTGCTTCCGCAACGACTCGTCGCGCCACGCCGATGTCATCCTGCCCGTCGTCACCTTCGGGGAGCGGGCCGGCTCCACCACCAACCTGGAGGGTCGGGTGAGCCGGCTCAGCCAGAAGGTCACGGGCCCCGGCACCGCCCGCCCCGACTGGATGGTGGCGGCCGAGCTGGCCCTGCTGCTGGGCGGCGACCTCGGGTTCGACACGCTGGAGTCGATCGCCACCGAGATCGAGCGGCTGGCCCCCGCCCACGCCGGCCTCGCCCCCCGCCGCATCGGGGGCGACGGCGTGGTCGTCCCCGTCTCGGCCGAACGCCCCGCGTCGCCCACCGCCGGCAACGCCACCGAGCAGATCGAGGTCACCGCCACCTTCGCCCAGGGCGAGACGCTGCTGCCTGAGAACGACCCCGACCAGGCCACCGCTCCACCGGCCCCGTCGGCGTCCGACCCGGCCGAGGGCGGGCGCCCGCCCCT
>DATLGZ010000501.1:0-3049 GCA_035540235.1 Acidimicrobiales bacterium
GGGCCCGCCCCCCACCCCTCGAACGACCAGGAGTCGCCGGGCACGGGGAGTGGGAGCGGGCCCGCCGGCGCACCGGGTGAGGCCGTGGGCGCGGCCCCGGCCGGGGCCGGGGCCGGCGCGGCCGAGATCCCTCCTGCCGCCGGCCCCGAGAGGGCCGGGGCGAGGCCGGCGGCGGGCCCTCGGGAGGCACCGGGGGCGAGCTACCCGGCGACGGCACCGCCGCCCGGCGAGGCCGTTCCTGCGCCCGCCGCCGTCGCCGATCCCCCGCCGGCCGCGGCCGGCGCGGAGGCGGAGGTGGCCGCCGCCCTGGCGCCGCCATCCGACGGCGCCCCGGTCGCCGAGGCCGGCGTCGCCGAGCCGGGCTCGGAGGCGTGCGTCCTCCCCGGGCTGGTGGTGGGGCCGACCCTCGCCCGCGGCCTCAGCGAGGCCGTGAGCCGCTCCCGCCTGCGCCGGCGCCGGCGGCGCCAGGCCGGGCCGCCGGCCGCCGGCCTGTACCGCCGCGACCCCTTCACCCCCGAGCTGACCCGCCGCATCGAGTGGTACGCCGTCGCCCGCCGCCAGGGCACCAACGGGGCCGGCGCCGGCCCCGCCTCGACCCCAGGGGTCATCCCGGCCGGCGAGCGGGACGGCGCCGAGGTCACCCTCCCCCTCGCCCGGACCGGGGCGGTGAGCCTCCTCGGCCCCCGGGCCAAGGAGGTGGCGCGCGCCCTCGTCCTCACCTTCCTGGCCGACAACCCGCCCTACGCGGCCCGGGTCATCGTCGTGGGCAACCTGTTCCCGCCCTCGACGACGTTCCCCGAGCTGGGCCGGGCCAAGGACGTGGGGTCGGTGATCGGCGGGCTGACGGCGGAGGCCGATCGCCGCAAGGCCCTGTTCGCGTCGGTGGGTGTTGCTGACATCGAGGCCTTCCGGGCCGCCCGGCCCGACGATCCCCTCCCGACCGTGCTGGTGGCGGTGGCGGAGATGACCACCCTCGAAGCGGGGCGGCTGGGCGCCCTGCTCGACGAGGGAGCGGCGCTGGGCATCGTGGGCGTGCTCGTCGACGCCCCGCTCGAAGGCATCCCCGCCATCCGGCTCCAGGGCGGCGCCCAGGTGGCGGGCGTCACCCCGGGCCAGGCGGCAGACCTGGCCGGCGCCCGCCTGTTCACCGTCGACCGGGAGCCGGCGGCCGAGCTGCTCGACCTCCTGGCGTCGGCCCGCATCGACGTGGAGGTGGAGCCGGCCGTGCCGCCCCCGGTGGCGGCGTTCGAGGTCGCCCCGCCGGAGGAGGCGTTGATCTCGGTCCGCCTCCTGGGGGGCTACCGCATCGACGTCGGCGGCCGCGAGATCCGGTCCGGCCTGCGGGGGAAGGCCAAGGAGCTGCTCGCCTTCTACCTCCTGCACCCCGAGGGCACGTCGCTGGAGGAGGCGACCGAGGCGCTGTGGCCGGAGGCCGACGCCCGCCGGGGCTCGGAGTGGTTCTGGACCGCCCTGGGCAACCTCCGCAGCCGCCTGCGTTCGGCCACCGAAGACAAGGAGCTCAAGGTCATCGAGCGGGAGGGCGACCGTTACCGCATCGAGCCGCTGTTCGACGTCGACCTCTGGCGCTTCCAGGCGGCCCTGGCGGTGGCCGCCGCCGAGAGCTCGCGGGCGGGCAGCCAGAGCGCCGACGCGGCCTGGGTCGAATCCCTCCAGGCGGCGGCCGACGCCTACAGCGGGGAGCTGGTGGCCGGGATGAACTGGCCGTGGGTCGAGGTGCCGCGAGAGGACCTACGGGGGCGGGCGGTCGACGTGCTCGTGTCCCTGGCCGCCACCCGGCTGGTCAACGGGGACGTGCGCAGCGCCCTGGACGCTCTCGAGCGGGCGGTGGAGGTCGACCCCCTGGCCGAGCAGCTGTACCGGCGGATCATGCGCCTGCACGCCAAGCTGGGCCGTCCCGACCAGGCGGACGCCTCGTTCCGGGCCCTGGTGGCCCGCCTCGCCGAGATCGACCTCCAGCCCAGCGCCGAGACGGCCAAGCTGCACGCCGAGCTCTGCGGCGCGGGCTGACCCACCCCACGCGTACTGGTCACCGTTTCCGTTGCTGGAGGCCCAGGAACGGTGACCAGAACGGTCGGGGGTCACCTCGCCAGCGCCCCGCAGCAGGCCGGCGCCGGCGCCGAGGCCCGGGACCGGCGGTCTCCGAGGTCGACCACGCCCACGCCGGCCAGCAGCCGCAGCAGGGGCCACACCGGGTCGAGCGGCCCGGTGCGGGGGGCAGCCGGGTGGGCGTGGTGGGAGTTGTGGTACCCGTGCCCGAGCAGGGGGATGGCCAGCCAGGCCAGGTCGTAGCCGGCCGCGTCGGGGTGGGGCTTGGCGCCGTAGAGGTGGCCGACGGTGTTGACCATGCCCATGATCCCCAGGTAGCCGGCGAGGTGGACGGCGGTGGCCACTACGGTCTGGCCCGGCCCGATGGCCAGCAGGTACGCCACCGGCACGAGCACCCGCAGGGCCCACACCACCCGCCCCGGCGCCCGGTCGGCGGGCAGCCGCCGCCGGGCCAGGGCGAACAGGTAGGGCGAACCGACCAGCACCTGCCAGGGCCGTAGCTGCTGCGGCGAGTGCGGGTCGAGGGGCGTGTCGGCGTGGCGGTGGTGGAGGCGGTGGACGGCGGCCCACGTCTCGGGCGACGTCCACACGATCACGCGGAAGTACACGTCGAGCACCCGCGCCGCCCCGGGCCGGACCCGGAAGGCCCGGTGGGCCAGGGCCCGGTGGCAGTACACCTCGGTGACGAGAGCGGTGAGCAGCGCCGAGCACAGGCCGATGGCGACTCCGACGGGCACCGCGTCACCGTAGCGCCAGGTCACAGCACGTGGATGGTGGCGCTCACCACCCGGCCGTCGCGCAGCTCGAGGGTCCCGAGGGTGTGGTGGGGCTGCGAGCGGCGATCGGTGGGCGAGCCCGGGTTGAACAGCAGCTGGCCGTCGAGGCCGGCCCCGTTCCACGGGATGTGGCTGTGGCCGAACACGACCACGCCGGCGTCGGGGAACTTGCGGTGCATGCGGCCGGCCCGGCCCGCCGACGGCCC
>DATLGZ010000502.1:0-3350 GCA_035540235.1 Acidimicrobiales bacterium
CCGCCACCACCGCCGAGGCCACCACCACCAGCAGCGAGGCCACCACGACCACCGTTCCGCCTACCACGGTGCCCCCTGCCACAGTGGCCACAGTGGCCACAGTGGCCACCGTGCCGGCGTCGCTGCCCACCGTCACGGCCCGGGTCACCGCCGTCGGGGACTCCGTCCTGCTCGGGGCCAAGCCCCTGCTGGAGCACCAGGTGGAGGGGATCGTGGTCGACGCCGACGTGGGCCGGCAGGTGGCCGACGTGCTCGCCACCGTGCGGTCGTACCGGGACCAGGGGCGGCTGGGCGACGCCTTCGTGATCCAGACGGGCAACAACGGGCCGATCAACCCCTCGCAGCTCGACCAGCTGCTGCAGGTGCTGCGGCCCGTGCCCAAGGTGCTGGTGGTTAACGTCAAGGTGGAGCGGCCGTGGCAGAACGCCAACAACGACGTGATCCGCTACGGGGTGGCCCGGGCCCCCAACGCCGTGCTCGTGGACTGGCACGCCCTGGCCGGCGCCCACCCGGAGGCCTTCTACGACGACGGGCTGCACCTCACGCCCGCCGGCATCCGCCTGTTCACGGGGGCGGTGCTGGCGGCGCTGGGCTGACCCCGCTCAGCCGCCGCCGTCCTGGCGGGATCCCTCGTCGGCAGCCATCAGAACTCCGTGACCTCGGTGATCTTGGCCTTGATGGCCTTGTACTCGGGGCTCTGGGTGAGGGGCATGAGGCTCATCAGCTTGCCCATGTTGCCCTGCACCTTGAGCCGGCCCTGCATGAAGGCGGCCGTCTCGTCCAGCTCGCCCCGCTGCATCTTGGCCGAGTCCTCCCAGGTGATCGTCATCGTCACCTCGGCGTCTGGGTCCTCGCCCAGCTCGTCCTCGAGGATCTTGCCGTTCTCGACCACCCAGTAGTAGCGGACCTCGCCCTCCGGGCCCCCCGTGACTATGTACTGGAGGTGGGCCGTCGCCCCCGGCCGCTCCGGGAACTCCTGGGCGATCTCCCGCTGGGTGTCGAGCCACTCCTGGGTGAGGTACTTGGGCACGCGCAAACCTCCCTCTGGTTGGCCGGGATCGTAGCCAGCGGCGGGTCAGCGGCCCGGGGCGGCGCGGGCGTCGCGGGCCCGCACGCCCGCGAACAGGTCGTCCTCGGGCAGGTCGGTGTCGACCAGGGAGCGGGCGAGCACGTAGTCGTCGTAGGGGTAGGCCACCACCTCGGGCGGCAGCCCGAACCAGAACCGGGACGTGGGGTCGATCTGGGTGGCGTGGGCCAGCAGCGCCTGGCGGCGGACGTGGTAGGTGGTGCTGATGTCGACCTTGGTGGTGATGCGGTGGTCGAGGTTGGGGCGGTCGAGCCACTCCTGGGAGTAGGGCGACTCCAGGCCCAGCTCCAGGAACTTCTCGTGGGTGGCCTGCATGCGGGCCCGGGACCACCCTGAGTAGTAGAGCTTGAGCGGCTGCCAGGGGTCGCCGGCCTCGGGGTAGGCGCCCGGGTCGCCGGCCGCGTCGAAGGCGGGCACGGTCACGTCGTGCACCCGCAGGTGGTCGGGATGGGGGTAGCCCTGCTGGTCGTCGGCGTAGGTGATGACCACCTGGGGGCGCTCCCGCCGGATGACCGAGACCAGCTTGCCCACCGCCTCGTCGAGGTCGGCCTTGGCGAAGCAGCGGGGGTGCTCGTTGTGCTCGCTGCCGGGCATGCCCGAGTCCCGGTAGCCGAGCAGCTCGACCAGGTGGAACCCGATCGCCTCCGTCGACCGCCTCAGCTCCTCCATGCGGACCTCGTGGAGCCGCTCCCGCACGTCAGGGCGGTCCATGGCCGGGTTGAGCACCTCCCCCGCCTCGCCGCCGGTGCAGCACACCAGCACGGTGCGCACCCCCTCGGCCGCGTAGCGGGCGACGGTGGCCGCCCCCTTCGAGGCCTCGTCGTCGGGGTGGGCATGGACGGTGAGCAGGCAGAGCGGCGGCTCGGGCATCGCGTCGACCAGACTACGACCCGTGAAAGTCGCCTTCGTAGGTTCGTTCTCCACCGGCAAGACCACCCTCGCCAACCTCTTCGCCCGGGAGTGGGACATGATCCTGCTCCCCGAGGTCGCCCGCCAGGTGGTCGAGCTGGGTTTCCCCCTCGACCAGAGCGCCACCGCCGAGACCGAGACCCTGATCTTCCTGAAGCAGTGGCGGGCGGAGATGTCCCACGAGCGGTTCGTGGCCGACCGGTCGGTCTACGACGTGCTGGCCTACGCCGACTGGGTCATGCAGCACCAGCCCGACCGCAAGGAGAACCACCTGTGGCGGGAGTCCCGCGAGATCGCCACCTACGACCTGCGGGCCCGCTACGACCACGTCTTCTACCTGCCCATCGAGTTCCCCATCGTGCTCGACGGCCTGCGCCCCGACGACACCGAGTTCCAGGCCGACATCGACCACCGCATCCGCCACCTGCTCCACACGGCCGACGTGTCGTTCCACACCCTCACCGGCTCGGTCGAGGAGCGCCAGGAGCAGGTGCGGGCGGCAGTGGGCTCGGTGGTGTCCTAAATCTGGGAGGGCAGGTGGACAGCCTCCACGTTGTTTCCGTCGGGGTCGCGCACGAAGCCCCCGTAGTAGCCGGGGGCGTACCACCACTCCTTGGGCTCGTGGAGGATCTCGGCTCCCCGCGACCTGGCCACCTCGACGAAGGCGTCGACTTGGGCCCGCGACGTGGCTTCGAAGGCGATGTGCACGTCGTCGTGGGGGCCGCCCTGGGTGTTCACCGGCCCTATCCAGAACGTCGGCCCCGACTCCTCACGGCCGAAGCCGACGTGTTCCTGAAAGGTCAGGAGGGCCCGCCCGCCCAGGGGTTCGAGCACCGCCTCGTAGAAGGCCCGGCTGGCGGCCGGGTCCGCGCACTGGATGGAAACGTGGGAGAGCACGGGCTGCAGTAGAGCACGTTTCCCGGCGGCAACCGGCGGCGCCGGCCGACTTCCGCGGCGCCGCTACGACATCGACCTGGTCGTGAAGCAAGACCCTGGTCTTCGGCGCCCTCACCGGCTTCATCACCGCCGTCTACGCCCTCGTCATCGCCGGAGTGGGCGCAGCCGCTCACAACGTCGGGGCGCTTCCGATCTCGGTGGCCGCCACCGCCTTCGTCGCCGTCGCCTTCCAGCCCGCCAGCGGTTGCAGCTCCTGGCCAACCAGATCGTCTTCGGCCAGCGGGTGACGCCCTACGAGGCCGTCACCCAGTTCGGGGGCGACGAGCGGCAGCGGCTTGCAGAACATGGCCGACCGTGTCGAGGCCGTGGGTGGGACCTTCAGCGGCTCAGGCCGTGGGCCTGGGCGGGACCGGCCGTCGGTATCCTGGGGCCGGGCCTGCGGTCAGTGGGCGCCCCG
>DATLGZ010000503.1:0-4071 GCA_035540235.1 Acidimicrobiales bacterium
ACCTGGCCGGGCGCCCCCGCCCCATCCACCACTACCTGCGCCAGCGCTTCGCCCAGGTGACCAACCCGCCCATCGACCACCTGCGGGAGCGGCTGGTGATGAGCCTGCGCACGCTGCTCGGCCCCCGCCGTCCCATCCTCACCGAGGAGCCGGAGGCGGCCCGCCTCCTCGCCCTCCGCTCGTTCTTCCTCTACCCGTCCACGGTCATGGACTTCATCAGCCGCGACGGCATGGGCCTCGGCTGCGCCTACCTCGAGGCCACCTTCCCGCTCACCGACGGGCCGGGCGGCCTGCGGGCCGCCATCGACCGGCTGTGCGGCGAGGCGGAGGCCCGGGCCCGCGAAGGCGTGGGCCTGCTGGTGATCGACGACGGCAACGTCGACGACGACCGGGCGCCGGTGCCGGCCCTGCTGGCGGTGGCCGCCGTCCATCAGCGGCTGGTGGCGGCGGGGCTGCGCATGGGCACCAGCCTGGTGGTGTCGGCCGACGACGCCCGCGACGTCCACTACATCGCCTGCCTGCTGGGCTACGGGGCCGACGCCATCTGCCCGGGCCTGGCCCT
This sequence comes from Acidimicrobiales bacterium, assembly GCA_035540235.1. GTDB lineage: Bacteria > Actinomycetota > Acidimicrobiia > Acidimicrobiales > AC-14 > JBFMCT01. The sequence goes on from DATLGZ010000503.1 coordinate 563, forward strand.
GGAGACGGTGGCCAAGGAGGCCGACGAGAACACCGACAGCGAGCTGTCGGGGCCCGAGGCCCAGGCCCGCCTCCAGTCGGCCATGGAGGACGGGGTGCTGAAGGTGATGTCCAAGATGGGCATCTCCACCGTCGACTCCTACCGGGGCGCCCAGATCTTCGAGGTGATCGGCCTGGGCGCCGAGGTCGTCGACGTGTGCTTCACCGGCACGCCGTCGGTGGTGGGCGGCATCGGCTGGGCCGAGCTGGGCGAGGACGCCATCGCCCGCCACTCCGAGACCCGCCTCATCGACGGCGGCTACTACCGCGCCCTGAAGAAGCCGGGCAGCGAGTACCACACCCACAACGACCCGGTGGTGAAGGCCCTCAACGAGTTCAAGGCCGCCCACCTGCTCCAGACCGCCCTCCGCGAGGGCTCGGCCGACGTCTACGACCGCTTCGCCGAGCTGGTCAACAGCCGCCCCCCGACCGAGCTGCACGACCTGCTCGAGCTCGTGCCCGCCGGCCCTCCCGTCCCCCTCGACGAGGTCGAGCCGGCGCCGGCCATCACCGCCCGCTTCTCCACCGGGGCCATGTCCCACGGCGCCCTGTCCCGGGAGGCGCACGAGACGCTGGCCGAGGGGATGAACCTCATCGGCGGCAAGTCGAACTGCGGCGAGGGGGGCGAGGCCCGCTACCGCTACCGCACCCGCGGGCTGCCCACGGGCGACAAGAACAGCCGGATCAAGCAGATCGCCTCGGGCCGCTTCGGGGTCACCCCCGAGTACTGTGCCTACGCCGACGAGCTGAACATCAAGATGGCCCAGGGCTCCAAGCCGGGCGAGGGCGGCCAGATTCCCGGAGCCAAGGTCTCCGACGAGATCGCCACGCTCCGCCACACCCAACCCGGCATCGGCCTCATCTCGCCCCCGCCGCACCACGACATCTACTCCATCGAGGACCTCGCCCAGCTCATCTTCGACCTCAAGCAGGTCAACGGGCTGGCCGACGTGTCGGTGAAGCTGGTGGCCGAGGACAACGTCGGCACCATCGCCGCCGGCGTGGCCAAGGCCCTGGCCGAGGTCGTCCACATCTCGGGCGCCAACGGGGGCACGGGGGCGTCGCCCCTCATGTCGATCAAGCACGCCGGCCTGCCCTGGGAGCTGGGCGTGGCCGAGACCCAGCGGGCCCTCATCGACAACGGCCTGCGCGACCGGGTGCGGCTGCGCATGGACGGCGGCCTGCTCACCGGCCGCGACGTGCTGATAGCCGCCCTCCTCGGGGCCGACGAGTACTCCTTCGGCACTGCCGCCATGATCGCCGAGGGCTGCATCATGGCCCGGGCCTGCCACAAGGACACCTGTCCCGCCGGCGTGGCCACCCAGCGGCCCCACCTGCGGGCCAAGTTCGCGGGCACGCCCGAGGGGGTGGCCGCCTACATGCTCTTCATCGCCGAGGAGGTGCGCCGGGGCCTGGCCACCCTCGGCCTGCGCTCGCTCGACGAGGCCATCGGCCGGGTGGAGTGCCTCCGCCAGCGCCGCCTGGAGGACGACCCCCGCGCCAACGCCATGGACCTGACCCCCCTCATCACGCCGCCGGCCGACCCGCAGGCAACCCGCCGGTTCGTCCGCCACATCGACCTGCAGAAGCCGAGGTCCTCGCTGGGCGACCGGCTCCTGGTCGACGCCTACCGCCACGTCTGGGACGGCGCCGACATCGAGCTGCGCTACCCGATCAGCAACGCCGACCGCACGGTGGGAGCGGCCCTGGCGGGCGCCCTCGCCCTCGAGTTCGGCAACCGGCCCCCTCCCGGCACGGTGACCGCCCGCTTCGACGGGGTGGCGGGGCAGAGCTTCGGGGCCTTCCTGGGCCACGGCATGGAGCTCGAGCTGGTGGGCGAGGCCAACGACTACGTGGGCAAGGCCATGGCCGGCGGCCGCATCGTCATCCGCCCCCCGGCCAACGACACCTCGCTCCAGAGCACAGGTGGGCGGGCGCCCTCGCTGGCCGGCAACACCTGCCTCTACGGCGCCACCGGTGGCCAGCTCTTCCTGGCCGGCGCCGTCGGTGAGCGCTTCGGGGTGCGCAACTCGGGTGCGGTGGCCGTGGTGGAGGGCGTGGGCGACCACGTGTGCGAGTACATGACCGGCGGCACGCTCGTCGTGCTGGGACCGGTGGGCTACAACGTGGGCGCGGGGATGACCGGGGGCCAGGCGTTCGTGTGGGACCCCAAGGCCCGGCTGACCGCCCGCCTCAACCCGGCCATGGTGGAGGCGGCCCGCCCCGACGCCGACATGCTCGAAGAGCTGCGCTGGCTGATCGAGCGCCACCAGGAGCTGACCGGCTCCGCCCGCGCCGGCGAGCTGCTGCGGGACTGGGAGGGCACCGTCGAGCACACGTGGGTGGTGGCCCCCATCGACCGCATCCGGCGCATGGAGGCCCAGCGGGCCGGCCGGGTGGCGGCCAGCGCCTGACCGCTCAAACTGGTCACCGTTTGAGCGCGTGGGCGACGCGAACGGTGACCGCTACGTGGTGGGGGGTGTCCCGAACGCCAGCGGGGCCAGGGCCCGGCGCCGGACGCGCAGGCCTTCGGCCTGGCTGGCGGCCCGCTCGATGAGGGTGGCGGTGTCGAGGTCGGCCAGGCGGTCGTCGACGGCCTTCAGCTCATCGAGCGACTCCCACAGGGAGAGCTTTCCCTGGACCCCCATCCACAACGTCTCCAGCTCCATCAGCAGCTCCAGCTCGCGGCTGCCGAGCGTGAGCCGGTTGAACCGCAGCCGGCTGAGCTTCTCCGCCGTCCATGTGGCCGCCTGCTTGAGCGGGCTGCGGTCGATGGCCAGCCCCTCGAGGAGATCCTCGAGCACCTTGCGGTCGGCTTCGATGTCGGCCGCCAGGCCGGCCATGAACTCCCCGAGGGGCGTGCCCTCGGACTCGTCGCCGATCTGGCGGGCCAGGTTGAGCCCGGCCGTCGACCCGGCCAGGTGATCGGTCAGGTACGACGCCAGGTGTTGGTCACCTTGGGCCGTCACCTCACCCTCCGGCGCGGACCGACGAGGAGGTCGGTTGCTCGTCGATAGTTCCCACCGCGCAGACGATGCGGCGGGCGTCGTCGTTCCAGGCCGACTCCCGAGGCGTGATGTACACGTCCCTCAGGTTGAGCTGCTCGAAGGGCACGCCGGCGTAGCCCTGGAACTGGGCCAGGCAGAGCGGGCTGGCGTAGCGGAGCAGCTCGTCCATGCCCGGGAACGGCTCGCCGGGAGAGGCGGGGTGGTCAAGGGTGGCGTACACCTCGAGGTCGTGCTCCTCGTCGCAGGGCACGGTGTCTACGTTGTTGAACCGGCCCGACGGGCGGTCGAAGCACTGGCCGGGCTGGAGCTCGGAGTAGCGCACCCCGCTCTCGCCCAGGATCCGGCCGAGCAGCAGCCCTCCGCCCAGCAGCACGACGATCACCCCCACCGCGACGGCGGCGATGATGGCGGCGGTGCGCAGGCCGGCCTGCGCACCGCCGCCATCATCGCCGCCGTCGCGGTG
>DATLGZ010000504.1:0-2079 GCA_035540235.1 Acidimicrobiales bacterium
GTCGAAGACCAGGTCCCAGCCGGTGTTGACGTAGCCGCCCACGTTGGTCTCGGGCAGCACGAGCGTGGCCCCGAACTCGACGATCTCGTTCAGGGCGCCGACGCCCAGCCCGGCCAGCAGGACCAGCACGGCGGACGCCGCCGCCAGCCGCCCCTCGGGCACGAACCGCAGCAGCACCTTGCCGCACACGACGGTGGCGAACCCGAACCCGAAGGCGTGGACCAGACGGTCGAAGTGGAACAGCTCGACGGGCAGCACGGCGTTGTAGAGCACGCGGCCGCCGCCGATGGGGACGACGCCTCCGGCCAGGTGGCCGAATCCCCACAGCGACATCCCCCACAGGGTGCCGCCGCCCAGGTCGTAGCGGGAGTGGAGCCGGCACACCAGGGCCACCGCCGCCACGATGAGGGCCACGTAGGGCAGGACCACGTCGCTGCCGATGGCCAGCCCCACCACGAGGAACACGGCCAGGTAGGCGAGGGTGAACCCGGCCAGCACCGGGTGGGCCCGGGCCGTCGCCAGCATCCCTCAGCGGGCCGCCCGGCGGCGGCCCGTCCGGTGCCCCGGGGTGGACAAGAGGGACTTCCGTGGGCCGGGCACGCCCGCCATCCTAGGAACCGTTGCCTCCCGCCGTCCGTGGTGTCACACTGCCCATAGGCGCAGCAGGGGAACAGGCGCAGCAGGGCACAGTCGCAGCAGGAGGGCAGATGAGGGGGCGGGTGGGCCGGCGCGGAGTAGTGACGGCGGTGGTGGCCGCCCTGGCCCTGGCTCTGGGGGCGACCGCCTTCGCCTGCACCAACCTGGCGACGATGACGCTCTCCGCGCCGGCCGGTCATCCGGGCGACACCATCACCCTCGTCGGGACCTCCTTCCCCGTGCCCCGGGCGGCGAGCACCGCCAGCCCCACGCCCGTGGTGCTGCGGTGGAAGTCGGGCGACGGCCCGGTCCTCGCCACCGTCGTACCCGACCGCACCGGCTCCATCTCGGCCACGTTCCAGGTCCCGCCCAGCGAGGCGGGCCACGCCGTGATCATCGGCGTCCAGAGGCGGGAGGTCGTGAACCCCGAGAACCCCGACGCCCCGCCCGTGGTGCTGGACGAGCCGGGCACGCCGGCCCGGGCCACCTTCCGGGTGCTGGCCCCGGGCGAGGCGGCCCCGCCGGCGCGCACGCCGGTCTCGCTCGCCGCCACCAGCAGCGAGACCACCGGCCTGTTCGTGCTGATGGTGCTCTTCGGCGCCGTCTCCCTCTCGCTGTTCGTGGGCGGCGTGATGGCCTTCATGCACCAGGTGCGGTCGCGCCGGGTCATGGCCCCGGTGCCGTGGCCGCCCCGGGAGTGGTAGCCCGCGCCCGCCGCTGACGCCCGGAAGCTGACGCCGGCCTTCTACTGGCGGGCGCCGCTGGGCAGCAGCTCCTCCTCGCCCGTCTCCTCGTCCTCCACCAGGACGAACCCGCCCAGCTCGGCCAGGTGGGAGTGGCCCTCGTCGGGCCCGGTGGCGATCAGCTCGTCGCCCGCCTGGAGGACCACGTTGGCCCGGGGGCGGTAGAGGTAGCGGCCGCCGCGCCGGATGGCCAGCAGGTAGAAGCCGGTCTCCGTCTCCATCCGCAGCTCGGCCAGCGAGCGCCCGTCGGCCGGCGAACCGGCCGCCACCGGCACCCGCACCACCACCTCGTCGGCGTCGTCGAGGGCGAGGGCCAGGATGGGGTGCAGCTCCTCGTCCTCCTGCACCAGCCACACCATCTGCTGAGCGGCGTCGCCGATCTCCTCGGCCGAGCGGGCCAGGTGCACCAGGCCGCGCAGCGGCGAGGGGTCGATCTGCTCGTGGGCAGCGCGCAGCACCCACACCTCCAACCGCTCCTGCATCTCGTCGAGGCGGTCGGCCAGGTGGTCGACCTCGGCGGCCAGCCCCCGGTCGCGCAGCACGAGGGCCGAGTAGGCGAGCCCCACCGCCACCTCCGAGACGTTCTTCATCTCGACGAGCACGTCGATGGCCCGGTCGAGGTCGGACACGGCCGGCTCCTCCGCCACCTGGGGCGGCTCCCAGCCCGGCGCCCCCGCCAGCCGCCGCAGCTCCCCGATGC
>DATLGZ010000505.1:0-3522 GCA_035540235.1 Acidimicrobiales bacterium
ACCAGGTCGAGGGTGGGGGGGAACTCGGGCGTGTCGGGATCGTCCTCGGCAAGCTTGACGCGGTCGCCCACCATGGCCTGCACCCGGGCGGCCCGGCGCCGGCGGCGGGCCCGTTCGCCCGCCACCCCCGCCTTGCGGCGCACCACGGACACGCCCAGGGCGGCCAAGGCGGCCGCCGTCGTCATCAGCGCCAGGCCGTCGCGCAGCAGGTAGGGCTGGAAGGTCAGCCCCGCCAGCACGGACAGGGCGGCCAGGCCGCCGTAGACGCCCCGCAGCAGCCAGCCGTAGCCGACGCCCACCTGCCGCCGGCGGGTGGTCACCCACAGGAAGAACAGCCCGCCCGTCGCCCACTGGAGCAGCACGGTGGCGGCGTCGAGGCGGATCACGGCCCGAGTGTCCCACGCCCCGCGTCCGGAGGTTAGGAGCCGGCAGCGGCAGGGAAGGAGCGGGAGGGTCGACCCAGGCCTCAAGCCCGGGGGCCAACCGGCCGACAATCCACGAGAGGCACCGTCAGGGAAAGGCGAGCCGTTGACGTCCTACGCACTGGTCGCATTCGGGATTCTTGGTTTCGGGCTCGGGCTGGCCGGGGTGCTCTGGTACGCGCCCCGCCTCCGCCGCCGCGCCGAGGTGCGCCGCTTCCGCCGGCAGCTGGCCCACGTGGACTTCGTGGCCCTGGCGTGGAGGGAGTCGCTGCGCGACGGCCGGCCCTGCGACGAGCTGCCCATGCCTTCGCCGGAGCTCCGCCGGGGCCGGCGCTCGCACCGCCGGGGCGACCCCGAAGACGGCGGCGACGCTCTCGTCTGAGGCGGTCAGGCCTCCACCACGGCCAGGCCGTGGTCGGCCCGGTTGAGCGGGTCCGGCCCTGAGCGGCCCACTACCACGATGTCCTCTATGCGCACGCCGAACCGGCCCGGGAGGTAGACCCCGGGCTCGACCGAGAAGGCGTTGCCCGCCTCCAGCGGCGCCCGGTTGCCGGCCACCAGGTAGGGGTCCTCGTGCTCCTCCATGCCGATCCCGTGGCCGGTGCGGTGGACGAACCACTCTCCGAAGCCGGCGGCGGTGATGACGTCCCGGGCCGCCGCGTCGACCGCCTCGGCCGGGGTGCCGGCGGCGGCGGCCGCCACCCCGGCCCGCTGGGCCGCCTGCACCACCGCGTACACCTCGGCGTAGTGGGCGGGTGGGCTCCCGGTGAACAGGGTGCGGGTGATGTCGGAGCAGTACCCGTCGAGCGCTCCCCCGAAGTCGCACACCACCGCCTCGCCCGGGCCGATCCGGCGGGGGCCGGGCTCGTGGTGGGGGCTGGCCGAGTTGGGGCCGGAGCCGACGATGGCGAAGTTCACCCTCTGGTGGCCCTCGGCCCTGAGGCGCCGGCCCAGGTCGTCGGAGACCTCCGCCTCGGTGCGCCCGACCAGCGGCACCTCGCCCGCCAGCAGTTGGGCCGCCACCCGGTCGGCGGCGGCCGCCGCCCGCCGCAACGCCTCCACCTCCCCTGGGTCCTTCACCGCCCGCAGGGGTCCGGTGACGGCCGACGCCCGGGACCAGGCGGCGCCGGGCAGGGCGGCCTGGAGGGCGAGCACGAACGTGGCCCACGTGCGGTCGGACACCGCGATCTGCGTCCGCCGTCCCAGCAGGGCGGCCACGATGGCGACGGGGTCCTCGGTCTCGTCCCACGGCCGGAGGGTGAACAGGGCGGGCCGCTCCTCGACCCGGGGCGCTTCCAGGCGGGGCACGACCAGGGTGGCCTCCGCGTCGGCGGGGAGGACGAGCATGGTGAGCCGCTCGAGGGGCATGGCCTGGTAGCCCGTCAGCCACGGCAGGTCGGCGCCCAGCGAGAGCAGGAGGGCGTCGACCTCCAGATCGGCCATGCGGGCCCGCACCCGGTCGATCCGTCCGGCCATCCCGCCGAGCGTAGGGTGAGCGCCCGATGAGGGCGACGCGCGGGGCTGCGGTGGCGTTGCTGGCCGGCGTTCTCGTGGTGCTGGCCACCGCCTGCGCGGCGGACGGCACGTCGGGGGGCGGCGAGCCCTCGCCCGCGCCGGCGCCCTCGACCGTGCCGGCGCCGGCGGAGGGCGCCCGCCGGCCGGTCGAGGGGTTCGGGTCGGTGGCCTACCGGATCTCGACGATGCCGGCGGCCGAGCGCTGCGCCCTCCTGGCCGAGTCGGCCCTCCAGCGGGCCCAGGGCCTGATGGGCCGCACCGACCTGGCCGGCCACGACGGCATGCTGTTCGTCTTCCAGTCAGACACCACGGGCGGGTTCTGGATGAAGGACACGCCGCTGCCCCTCTCCATCGCCTGGTTCGACGGCGGGGGGCGGTTCGTCTCCGCCGCCGACATGGAGCCGTGCCTGGGCCGGGGTTCCGACTGCCCGAGCTACCCGGCGGCGGGCACGTACCGGTACGCGCTCGAGGTGCCGCAGGGGGGGCTCGGGGCGCTGGGTGTGGGGCCCGGTGCGGTCCTGAGCGTCGACGGGCCCTGCCGCTGACCGGGCCCGACGGCGGCCCCCTGGAGACGGTGGCGGCGTGGATCGACGAGGCGCGGGCCGCCGGCACCCTCGGTTGGGACACGCTCTACCTGGCCACCGCCACGGCCGACGGCCGCCCGGCGGTGCGGGCCGTGCTGCTGCGGGCCTTCGACGAGCGGGGCTTCGTGTTCTACACCGACCGCCGCAGCCGCAAGGGGCGGGAGCTGGCGACCAACCCCCGGGCCGCCCTCGTCCTGCACTGGGCCTCGTTGGAGCGGCAGGTCCGGGCCGAGGGCCCCGTCACCATGGTGGCGGCCGCCGAGTCCGACGCCTACTTCGCCCACCGGCCCCGCGGCCACCAGTTGGCGGCGTGGACGTCCGACCAGAGCGAGGTCCTGGCCGACCGGGCCGATCTCGAGCGCCGCTACGAGGAAGCCCGCCGCCGCTTCGAGGGCGGCGACGTGCCCCGCCCCCCCTACTGGGGCGGCTACCGCGTCGAGCCCGACGAGGTCGAGCTGTGGCAGGGCCGCCCCGACCGCCTCCACGACCGCGTCCGCTGGCGTCTCGGGGAAGCCGCCGGCTGGACGTCCGAGCGGCTCTGGCCGTAGCGGCATGCCATGCATCGTCCGACCGTGCTTCGTGGCGTGCACAGCAGCAGAGGCGCGCCTGGACAGCGAACGTGCGTTCGAGTATTATGACACTGCACTTCCCCCTCCATCAGTTCCTCATGTGGTCGTGAGAGGGGCGCTGTGCTCGCCGAGCCCACATCGCAACTGGTCGCCGCGCTCGACGGTCTGTGCGACGCCGATCCAACCTCGCTGGCGGCCGGGGAGACGGTCGTGGAGCTGCACCGCCAGCTCGAGCGGCTCGCCGCGGTGGTGACACGGGCGACCGCCGCTTTCGACTCGGAGCGGGAGTGGGAGGCCGACGGGGCGCGCACCGCCGGGGCATGGCTGGCGGCTCGCTGCCGCCTGCCGGTGGCGGCCGCCCGGCGGCGGGTGCGGGTGGGGCGGGCGCTGCGCACGATGCCGGCCACCGAGGGGGCGTGGCTGGCGGGAGAG
>DATLGZ010000506.1:0-4807 GCA_035540235.1 Acidimicrobiales bacterium
ATCCTCATCCACGCCACGCCCGACCGGGCCTCGATCGGCTACAGCGTCTCCCACGGCTGCGTCCGCATGCTCCCCGAGCACGAGATCGAGCTGTTCGAGCAGGTCGAGGTGGGCACGCCGGTCGTCGTGGTCAACGCCGGCGAGCCGCAGGCCCGCCCCACCACCCCGGTGGCGCCCGCCGACCCCGACCGGGCGGCGGCCGTGAACTTCTGAGGCTCAGGCCGCCGCTTCCGCGGTTCCCGCCTCCACGACCTCCGGCTCGAGGGCGATCTCGAGCACCTGGCGGACGTCGTCCACCAGGTGGAAGGTGACGACCTCGCGCACCGCCTCGGGCACGTCGTCGAGGTCGGCCCCGTTGCGGGACGGCAGGATGACCTCCTTCAGCCCGGCCCGGTGGGCGGCCAGCACCTTCTGCTTCACGCCCCCGATGGGCAGCACCCGGCCCTGGAGCGTGACCTCGCCGGTCATGCCCACCGTCGACCGCACCGGCCGGCCCGACAGCAGGCTGGCCAGGGCGGTGGTCATCGTCACCCCCGCCGACGGCCCGTCCTTGGGCACGGCCCCCGCCGGGACGTGGAGGTGGAAGCGGGTGGCGGAGGCGTCGACGCGGGACCGCACGTAGGAGAGGGCGATCTCGGCCGACTCCTTCATGACGTCGCCCAGCTGCCCGGTGAGGACCAGCCGCGGCCCCTCCGTGCCGGGCAGGGCGGTGGCCTCGATGAACAGCACGTCGCCGCCCACGCCGGTCACGGCCAGCCCCGTGGCCACGCCCGGCACGGCGGTGCGCTCGGCCGCCTCGAAGAAGAAGCGGGGGCGGCCCAGGTAGGTGCGCACGTCGTCGGCGTCCACCGTCACCGGCGGCGCCGCCTCACCGGAGGCGACCTTGGTCGCCACCTTGCGCAGCACCTTGCCCAGCTCCCGCTCCAGGTTCCGGACACCGGCCTCCCGGGTGTGGTCGGCCACCACCCGGCGCAGGGCGGCGTCGGTGACCACGCACTCGCCCGGGTCGAGGCCGTTGCGCTCCTGCTGGCGGGCCAGCAGGTGGTCGCGGGCGATAACCACCTTCTCGTCCTCGGTGTAGCCGTCGAGGGGGATGACCTCCATGCGGTCCAGCAGGGGCCCGGGGATCGTCTCCATCACGTTGGCGGTGGCCACGAACAGCACGTCGGAAAGGTCGAGGTCGACCTCGAGGTAGTGGTCGCGGAACGTGTGGTTCTGGGCCGGGTCGAGCACCTCCAGCAGGGCCGACGACGGGTCGCCCCGCCAGTCCGCCCCCAGCTTGTCGACCTCGTCGAGGAGGAAGACGGGGTTCATCGTCCCCGCCTCCCGCAGGGCCCGCACGATGCGGCCCGCCTGGGCGCCCACGTAGGTGCGGCGGTGGCCGCGGATCTCGGCCTCGTCGCGCACGCCGCCCAGCGCGACCCGCACGAACTTGCGCCCGAGGGCGCGCGCCACCGACTCGCCGAGGGAGGTCTTGCCCACGCCCGGAGGGCCGACGAGGGCGATGATCGCCCCCGAGCCCCGGCCGCTGGCCGGGCCCAGCCCCCGCTCCGCCCGCAGCTTGCGGACGGCCAGGTACTCGACGATGCGGTCCTTGACGTCGTCGAGGCCGGTGTGGTCCTCGTCGAGCACGGCCCGGGCCTCGGCCACGTCGAGGCGGTCCTCCGAACGGCTGCCCCACGGCACCTCCAGCACCGTGTCCAGCCACGTGCGGATCCAGCCGTGCTCGGGGCTCTGCTCGCTGGTGCGCTCCAGCCGCCCGATCTCCTTGTCGACGGTGGCCCGCACCGCGTCGGGCGCGCCCGACTCGGCCAGCCGGGTGCGGTACTCCTCGACCACTCCCTCGCCGTCGCCGTCCTCGCCCAGCTCGCGGCGGATGGCGGCCAGCTGCTGGCGCAGCAGGAACTCGCGCTGGGTCTTCTCCATGCCCTCGGTGACGTCCTGGCGGATGCGCTCCTTGATGGTGAGGTCGGCCAGCACCTCGTTCGCCCAGCCCACCGCCTTCTCCAGCCGCTCGACGACGTCGACCGTCTCCAGCAGCTCGACCTTCTGCTCGAAGCTCAGGTCGGGCGAGTAGCCGGCGGTGTCGGCCATGGCGCCCGGGTCGGTGATGCCCCGGAACAGCTCCGCCATCTGGGCCGCGCCCCGGGCCTCGAGGATGTTCTCGACAACGGCCCGGTACTCCCGGGCCAGCTCCTGGGCGTGGGGCGTGGCCGGCTCGGGCGGCCGCGACTCCACCTGCACCCACGTGGCCGGGCTGGCCACCGGGGCGGGCACGCCCACGCCGATCACGCCCCGCTCGATGCCCCGGACGACGACGACCTTCACTCCGCTGGGCAGGTCGCCCCGGTCCTCGATCTTGGCGATGGTGCCCACCCGGGCGAAGCGGTCGTCGAGGCGGGGAACCATCACCAGCCGCCCGGACGACATCTCGGACGCCTCGGCGGCGGCTCGGGCCTCGGGGCTCTCCAGGGCGATGGTCACGACCATGCCCGGCAGCACCACGCCGGTGGCCAGCGGGAGCATGGGCAGGGTCGTCGTCTTGACGTCGGGCATGCTGCTCACCTCAAGTAAGGGGGACAGCGAGCACAACACCGGGGCGGAAAGGGCTGTTCCCGGGGCAGACTTCCGCCATGGCCGACAACGAGGCGCCTCTCCGGGTCGGGGACCGGGTGGAGGCGGCAGACGACACGCTGCGGGGCGTCCCCGCCGGCACCCCGGGCAAGGTCATAGGGGTCAGCGGGCTGACCTGGATCCGCTACCGGGTGAGCTTCGACAACGGCCGGGAGCACAACCTGGTCGACGCCAAGCGCCTCCGGCGGCGCTCCCCGCTCCCTTCCGGCCAGCGGTAGACCGCTGCGTTCTGGTCACCGTTGGGGTCGCTGGCGCGCCCCTCCGGTGACCAGAACGGGGGGTGGGGTCACTCGAAGCGCTCGGCCAGCACGTCCACCAGCCGCCGGCCCGCCTCGAGGGGTGAGCGGTCCGAGCGCTCCATTGCCACCGCCGCCGCCAGCAGGACGGCGCCGCCCAGGGCCAGCCACGCCCACGTGGGCACGCCCGCCAGCACCGACAGCGACTCCCTGACGGTGACCAGCGCCAGCACTGCCGTGCCCACCACCATGGGTCCGGCCTGGCGCCGCCACCCACCCACCGCCACCGCCGCCAGAGCCACGCCCCCGGCCACCAGGGCGTGCCAGCCGGCCCCGCCCTGGGCCCGCTCGGCCAGCGCCGCCCCGCCCAGGAGGAGGATGGCGGGGACGTAGGCGACCCACGACGAGGCGGAGTGGCGCCGCTGGGCGAGCCAGCCCGCCACCAGCAGCTGCAGCGCCACCGGGGCCACGTACGGCTCCGACGCGGTGGCGCCGGCCAGGCGGAGGTGGACGAACAGGCCGACGGTCGCCACCGCCCCGCCCAGGTGGCCCAGGGTGGCGTCGCGCCGGGCCAGGCCGCCGGCCACGCCCAGGCCGCCGGCCACCAGCATCGAGTCGGCGAAGGCGGCGGTGTCGTCGGCCGCCAGGAGCAGCCCGAGGACCAGGGCGCCGCCGGCGGCGGCGAGGAAGGGGGCCCGCCACTGCCGCTCGACGGCGGCGGCCAGGCCGGCCCACGCCACCGCCGCCACGCACAGGCCGAAGCCGGCCCAGGGCAGGGGGACGTCGGTCGCCCGGGCCACGACCAAGGTCAGCGGCTGCACGGCGGCCGCCGCCCCTAACCCCACCGCCGGGCGGGACAGGCGCACAGCGTCGGCGACGTAGATGACGGTCACGAGGGCGAGGGGGCCGATGGCCGCCGCCGGGGGGAGCGTGGCCGCCGCCACCGCCGGGACGAGCAGGCCCAGGCGGGCCACGTCCCCGGCGCGGCCGAGGACGAGGGAGAGCGCCCACGTCGCCGCCACGGCCAGGTAGACCGAGCCGGCCTCACCGAGCCCGCCGGCGGTGTAGGCGGAGGCGGCCAGGGCCGTGACGGTGGCGTCGAGGGCGAGCAGCGGGCTGCCGTGGCGGCGGGCGGCCAGTGCCAGCGCCGCCGCCCCGGCCAGGCCGAGGGCGCCCACCACCAGCCCGTGGGTCGAGGCGGCGAGCACCGCCCAGGGGACGAAGAGGCCGGCCAGCACCGTCCCCCCGGCGCGGCGGGCGGCCACCAGGGCGGCCGACAGGGCCACGAGGGCGGCCGCCGTGGCCAGGCCCGAAGCGGTGCCAACGGCTGCCGCCCCGGCCACGCACAGAGCCGCACCCCAGGTGGCGGGCGCCCACCCCGACCCGGCCGCCAGCGAGGACCAGATGCGGCCGGCGCCGGCCGGCAGGGCCCGGCGGGCGTCCGCCGCCCACCAGCCGAGGGCGGCCACGAGGAGAGCGGCGGCCAGGGTGGGCTCGGGGGCGAAGTGGAGGAAGTCGCCCTGGTCGAAGAGGTCGTAGAGCGGAGCGAGGGCGAGGGCCGTGCCGGCGGCGGCCACGCCCACCGCCGCCACCGCCTCGGCCACCTGGGCGGCGGCGGCCAGGGGACGGCCCCAGAAGTCGTCGTCGAACAGGGCCAGGGCCAGCACCTCGACCAGCACGAAGACCCCGGCCAGGCCGACGAGCTGGAGGTCGCCGCTCACGTCGGCGGCGGCGACGGTGGTGCCCGCCCCCACCGCCAGCGAGGCCAGGGCCAGGAAGGCGAGGCGCAGGTCGTGCCGGCGCCGCCCCTGGCGGGCGAGCACCAGGGCGGCCAGCGCTCCCGACGCCAGGGCGACGGCCTGCTGGCCGGGGCCGATCAGTCCCAGCTCGGCCAGCGTCCCCGAGCCCACCCGCAACCGGGAGCCCTCGAACAGCAC
>DATLGZ010000507.1:0-1879 GCA_035540235.1 Acidimicrobiales bacterium
GGGCACCGAGGGCTCCTCGTCCGGCATCATCGCCCTGACCGTCGGCCTCGGCGTCCTCGGTCTGGCCCTGTTCGGCGCTGGCTTCATCGCCTTCGTCCGCCAGGCTCGCCGGGCTCCGGCTGCGGCCACCGTCCGCAAGTAACACCTCGTATCAACAGCGGCTGGCGCCGGGCACCCACTAGGGTGCCCGGCGTTGTCGCGTCATAACCCGATGCAACCCCGCCTCCGCACCACCGCCGCCCTCGTCGCGGCGGCGCTGATCCTCGTCGCCTGCGGCTCAGGCGACGACTCCGCCGACGACCTCGGCCCCGAGCCGGGCCGAGCCCAGTCCCAGGACCTCCGGGTCGCGGTGGGCAACGACCCCTTCCTGCCCGGCGATCCTCCCAACCACAACCTGGGGCTGGTCACCGCCGGCCCCAACCCCGGCATCTTCGAGACCCTCACCCGGCTCACGGGTTCGTTCGGGCTCCAGCCCGGGCTGGCCCTGCGGTGGGAGAACCCCACACCCGAGCAGTGGCGGTTCCACATCCGGCCCAACGTGACGTTCCACAACGGCGCCCGCCTCGATGCCGCCGCGGTGGCGGGCACCCTGGAGACCATCGCCCGCCGCCAGAACCGGCCCCGGGGGCTCGACCCGGGCACGGCCCGGGCCAACGGCGACGTCGTCGAGATCACCCTCACCGCTCCCAACACCCGCCTGGCCGAGCAGCTGGCCAACCCGTCCATGGGCATCCAGGCCCCGGGCACGACGGCGGGCGGGGGCGGCGAGGAGGCCGACACCCCCACCGGCACCGGCCCGTTCCGGTTCGAGAGCTACGCACCCGGCTCCAACCTGGTGGTCAAGGCCTACGAGGGTTACTGGGGCAACAAACCCCAGCTGACCACCATCACCTTCCGCTTCGGCCCCGAGCGCGACGCCGGCCGGCTCCTGGCCACCCGCCAGGTCGAGCTGGTGGGCCACGTGCCCTACGAGTTCCTGCCCAAGGTCTCCGGCCGCACCGACTCGGTGAAGGGCTCGCCCCCGGCCCGGGCCGAGTACCTGCTGCTCAACACGGGCGGAGTGGGCGATTACGCCACCCTCAAGGACGACAACCTGCGCCGGGCCATCGCCTTGGCCCTCGACCGGGACGCGGTGCGCAAGGCGGCGTGGCCCGACGACGGCGACACCAACAGCAGCCTCATCCCCGGCCTGGTGCTGGGGGAGGCGGCCTCCTCCGTACGGGCGCCCAACCAGAACCTCAACGAGTCCCGCCGGCTGCTCGAGCAGTCGGGGTGGGGCCCCGGCCCCGACGGCGTGCGGGTGAAGCAGGGGCAGGCCCTGAACCTCTCGCTGGTTCTGGCCCGTCCCGACGAGCAGGCCAAGGCGGCCGACGCCGTCCGGGCCCAGCTGGCCCAGGTGGGCATCGGGGTGAACGTCGTCGACCCCGCCCCCGAGAGCCCCTTCATCCGCATCAACGCCTCGACGTTCGACCTCTACCTGGCCAGCCAGGTGCAGGACGACGCCAACCCCTGCTCTCTGTGCCGGTTCTTCAGCATCAAGCCGGGCGGGTCGCTGGCTTTCGCCTCGTCGGTGGGCGGGGGCCCCAAGGCGGACGAGATCTACGACCGCTCCTACACCGCCCCGTCCCAGGACAGCGCCCGCCGGGTGGCGGCCGAGCTGATGAACGTGGTGGTGGCCGAGCGCTTCACGGCCGTGCCCCTCGCCTCCCTGCGCAACGAGTGGCTGATCTCCCCCCGGGTGCGGGGTTTCGAGCCGGCCGCCCTCGGCGGGGACCAGCGGTGGGAAAGCGTGTGGCTGACCGTCTAGACGAGCGGTGAGCCCCGACCGGGGGGCGGGCGGGGGGCGAGCTCACCGCCTCGGGAACACGCTGGCCGGGGC
>DATLGZ010000508.1:0-3065 GCA_035540235.1 Acidimicrobiales bacterium
GCCCAGCCGCCGCGACGACCGCCTGTAGGGCCGCGGTGGCCGGCGTGGTCGGGATCGTGCTGGGGGCGGGGGCGTCGCGGCGGCTGGGCCGCCCCAAGCAGACGCTGCCCTTCGGGGACACGACCCTGCTGGGCTGGACGCTGCGGAACGTCGAGGCGTCGTCCCTCGAGCGGGTGGTGCTCGTCGTGGGCGGGGCGGCCGACGAGGCCCTGGCCGGCCTGGCGCCCACGAGGGCGACGGTGGCCCGCAACGACGCCTACGGCACGGGCTGCGCCTCGTCGCTGCTGTCCGGCCTCGACAACGCCGGCGAGGCGGAGGCGGTGATGCTCCTGCTCGGGGACATGCCGGGGGTCGACGCGGGAGTGATCGACGAGGTGCGCCGGGGGTGGGAGGAGGCGGGCCGTCCCCGGGCCGCGGTGACGAGCTACCGCGACGGCCTGGGCCACCCCTTCGTCTTCTCGTCCGACGCCTTCGGCACGCTGCGGGGCCTCCACGGCGACAAGGCGGTGTGGAAGATCGTCGACCGTGACACCGTCGACAGTGACACCGTCGACAGGGACACCGTCGACAGGGACACCGTCGACAGGGACCCGGCGGTGGTTCGCATCGCCGTCGACCGGCCCCTCCCCCTCGACGTCGACACCGAGGACGACTACCGGGCCGCCCTGCGAGCGGTGCTGGGGCGAGGCGCCCGCCCCTCAGGGCATGAACAGGCGGGAGCGCACGAGGCGGGCGGCGTGCAGCCGGTAGCGGACCATCGTCCATAGGGTGGCCAGCCCGTAGCGGATGTTGGCCCGCATCGACGTGGAGGAGGCCTCGGGGAAGTAACGGGTCTTGATGGGCACCTCGACGACCCGCTGCTTGAACGCCACCGCTTGGGCGATGACCTGGGTGTCGAACACGAAGTCGTTGGAGTTGCGCAGGAAGGGCACGGTCTCGAGGAAGGCGCGGGAGTAGGCGCGATAGCCGGTGTGCAGCTCGCTGAAGCGGGTGCCGAGCATGGCGTTCTCGATGGTGGTTAGCGCCCGGTTGGAGAGGTACCGGTACAGCGGCATCCCCCCGGCCCGGGCCCCACCCGGGATCAGCATCCGGCTCCCCAGCACGATGTCGGCCTCACCCCGTTGGATGGGGGCTATGAGGTCGGGCAGCACGGCCGGGTCGTACTGGCCGTCGGGGTGGAGCATGACCACGATCCCCGCCCCCAGGCGCAGGGCCTCCAGGTAGCAGGTCTTCTGGTTCCCCCCGTAGCCCACGTTGTGGGGCAGGCCGATGGTGCGGATCGGCAGGCGGGATGCCACCTCGAGGGTCTCGTCCCGGCTGCGGTCGTCGACCAGGAGGACCTCGTCCACCAGGTCGCGAGAGATGCCGGTGTAGGTGGAGGCAAGTGTGCGGGCGGCGTTGTAGGCGGGCATCGCCACCAGCACGGGGCGGTACGCCAGGCGGTCTGGGGTGGGGTCGGCCACGCCCCCATCTTTGCCGCCCTGCGGGCTACTCGTCGTCGAGGTAACCCGGACCGCGGTCGTAGGTGAGGCCAGCGGGCTCCTCCTCCACCCGCATGGCCGCCTCCTCGGCGCCCACCGTGTACTCGCGGTCGACCTCGAGCTCGCCGATGGCGTCGGGCTCCGTGTCGGTGAGGCCGCCGTCGGGCCCCGGCTCCAGCACGCTGACGCCCGCTTCCTGGTCGGGGGCGGGCGCCCGCTCCCACACCTCGGGCTCCTCCCGGCGGGACCGCATGGCGACCGATTCCCCGATCGCCTCCTCCCGCGCCGTCGTGCCCCACTCCTCGACGCCCTGGGGCACGTCGAGGGGCGGCGCCTCCTCCTCGGCCTCCCAGCCCTCGGGCACGGCGCGAGGCTGCTCCGAGGTGGCGGGGATGCCGGGCTCGATCTCGTCGGGCGCCGGCCGGGTCGTCTGCTGCCGCTGCTCGCTCATCGCAGGGGTTCTTCCCTGTCAGGGCCCGGCCAACCGTCTCAGTCGCCCAACCCTCAGAAGCCCAACATCGCCTCTGTGAGCGGTTGGTAAACCGGGGACGGGAGGCCGTCGTCGATGACGAGCACGCCGCCGGTCCGCCCCCGCCACTGGGCGAGCGGCAGGGCGGGGTCGTTGACGTCGGCGATCGACAGGGTGGGGATGCCCGCCTCGACGGCGGCGCCGGCGTAGCCGTGGTCGGCGACGACCAGGTCCACGTCCCCGCCGTTCTCGTCCAGCATGGCCTCTTCCAGCATGGCCTCCATGTAGTCGGGGCGGTGCGAGTGGAGGAGGTTGCCGTGCACCACCAGCGTGCCCACTCCGTCGAGGAACCGGACCGAGCCGGCATCGCCGTCGGGGAGTGGGAACCGGTCGCGGACCGCGTCCAGCGGCCGGAGGAGCTGGCAGCCCGCCTCGGCCAGGGCGCGGGCGACGGCGGTGTAGTGGGGGAGGAGGGCGAAGGCGTGGCCGGTGGCGATCAGCACCCTGCCGCGCCGGGCGGCCACGGCGGCCAACTCGCGCCGGTGCGCCGCCACCGCCGCCGCCGCCACGTCGGGGTCCACCCACGGGCGGGCGGCCGGGTCCTCGGTCGCGCCCAGGTCGACGCCGCAGGCGGAGAGGGCGGCCACCACGTCGTCGTAGGAGGCGTCCCGCCAGTCCGAGAGGCCGAAGGTGCAGTCGGGGTCCCCCGCCACGAGCCTGCCGGCGTTCTCCACGCACGACGAGACCGGCGTGGCCACCCGGCCGGCGAGGCGGCTGGCGGCCAGGTGCTCGACCAGCGTCACGCCAGGAGGCTGAGCCCGACGATCAGCACGATCACCCAGCCCAGGACCCACAACCCGGCGGCGACGGTCACGCCGATCAGGCAGCCGGCCGGGAGGGCGTCGATCCGCTCGCGGAGGCTCCCCCCCCTGCTCTCCTGCCACCGGCTGGCCGCCGGGGCGCGGTAGCCGCCGCCCCTCCCGGGGTCGGCGCCGGGTACGTCCATCGCGCCGATGCCGCGCAGGACGAACCACATCCCGACGCCGACGGCGATCCCCAGGATGGGGACGAGCAGCGCCAGGGTCATCGGCGGTTGCCGAAGGGCGGGCCCGGGC
>DATLGZ010000509.1:0-6107 GCA_035540235.1 Acidimicrobiales bacterium
CCGGCGGTCGGGCACCGGCGTCATGGAGGGCCGCCGGCGGGGCGCCGCCGGCCGGGCCAGGGCGCCGGCGAGGCCGCCGGCGGGGCCGCCGCCGGCCGGGACGGGCCGGGCGCCGTGTACCGTGGGCCGGCCCGCCAGCCGCCCCGGAAGACGTCCGTGAGCCTGATCGTCCAGAAGTTCGGGGGCACGTCCGTCGACGGCCCCGCCCGCATCCGAGCCGTCGCCGAGCACGTCGTCCGCACCCGCCGGGCGGGCAACGACGTGGTCGTGGTGGTGAGCGCCATGGGCAAGACCACCGACGACCTCATCCGCCTCGCCCACGACCTGTCGCACATTCCCCCCGCCCGGGAGATGGACATGCTCGTCACCGCCGGCGAGCGCATCTCGATGTCGCTGCTGTGCATCGCCATCGACGAGCTGGGCGTCACGGCCACGTCGTTCACCGGCAGCCAGGCCGGCATCCTCACCGACTCGGCCCACGGCCGGGCCAAGATCCTCGAGGTCCGGGCCGACCGGCTGCGGGAGGGGCTGGCCGCCGGCGAGATCGTGGTCGTGGCCGGGTTCCAGGGGATGTCGCTCGACCGCAACATCACCACGCTGGGCCGGGGCGGTTCCGACACCACCGCGGTGGCCCTGGCCGCCGCTCTCGACGCCGACGCCTGCGAGATCTACACCGACGTGGCCGGCGTCTTCTCGGCCGATCCCCGCGTCGTGCCCACCGCCCGCCTCCTGCCCGCCGTCTCCTACGAGGAGATGCTGGAGATGGCGGCCACCGGCGGGCGGGTGCTGGCCCTGCGGTCGGTGGAGTTCGCCCGCAACCACAACGTCGCGCTCCACGTGCGCTCCAGCTTCACCTGGGAGCCGGGCACGTGGGTCCGCCAGGAGGCCGCCATGGAGCAAGCCATCATCTCCGCCGTCACCCACGACACGTCCGAGGCCAAGGTCACGATCCTCTCGGTGCCCGACCGCCCGGGCATCGCCGCCCGCCTGTTCCGGGCCCTGGCCGACGAGGGGGTCAACGTGGACATGATCGTGCAGAACGTGTCGGTGGGCGGCGCCACCGACATCTCCTTCACCATGCCCATGGCCGACCTCCCCACCGGCCTCAAGGTCACCGAGGCGGTGGCCTCCGAGATGGGGGCGGGTGGCGTGACCCACGACGCCGACATCGCCCGCCTCAGCCTGGTGGGGGCGGGCATGAAGACCAACCCCGGTGTGGCCGCCAAGATGTTCGAGACCCTGGCCGCCTCGGGGGTGAACATCGAGATGATCTCCACGTCGTCGATCCGCATCAGCTGCGTGGTGAGGTCCGACCGGGTGGAGGAGGGGGTGCGGGCGCTGCATTCCGCCTTCGATCTCGACTCCGAGCCGGTACCGTGACCTCCATGGAGGGCCTCAACGTCGGCATCGTGGGCGCCACCGGCCTGGTCGGGGGCGTGATGCGGTCGCTCCTCGCCGAGCGCCGCTTCCCCGTGGCCCGGCTCCGCCTGTTCGCCTCCTCCCGCTCGGCCGGCCGCAGGCTCCCGTGGGGGGGCGGCGAGGTGGCGGTGGAGGACGCGGCCACGGCCGACTACACCGGCCTCGACGTCGCCCTGTTCTCGGCCGGCGCCACCACGTCGCGGGCCCTGGCCGAGAGGGTGGCCGCCGCCGGCGCGGTGGTCATCGACAACTCGTCGGCGTGGCGCATGGACCCCGATGTGCCCCTGGTCGTCCCCGAGGTCAACGCTGGCGCCCTCGCCTCGATCCCCAAGGGCATCGTGGCCAACCCCAACTGCACGACGATGGTGGCCATGCCCGTGCTCAAGCCGCTGCACGACGCGGCCGGCCTGCGCCGGGTGGTGGTGAGCACCTACCAGTCGGTCTCGGGCGGCGGGGTGAAGGGCATCGCCGAGCTCGACGAGCAGGTGCGCAAGGTGGGCGACCGGGCCGCCGAGCTGGCCTACGACGGGAGGGCGGTCGAGTTCCCCGCTCCCGAGAAGTTCGTGGCCCCCATCGCCTTCAACGTGCTGCCCCTGGCCGGCAGCCTGGTCGACGACGGCCTCGACGAGACCGACGAGGAGCAGAAGTTCCGCAACGAGAGCCGCAAGATCCTGGCGATCCCCGACCTGGCGGTGTCGTGCACGTGCGTGCGGGTGCCGGTGTTCACCGGCCACTCGCTGTCGCTCAACGTGGAGCTCGAGCGGCCCCTGGCGCCCGCCGACGCCCGCCGGCTGCTCGACGGCGCCCCCGGCGTGGCCCTGGCCGACGTGCCCACCCCGCTGGAGGCCGCCGGCCGCGACCCGTCCTACGTGGGCCGGCTCCGCCGCGACCCCGGCGCCCCCAACGGCCTCGCCCTGTTCGTCGCCGGCGACAACCTCCGCAAGGGGGCGGCGCTCAACGCCGTGCAGATCGCCGAAGCCCTGTTGGCCCGCCGGTCCTGAACCCCTCTACGATTCCGCCGTCGCTGGCGCCGCACCACCGCGTCCGAAGCAAAGCAGGTCCGACGGGGAGGAAGGCTGACGTGCGTAACCGGAGTGCGGCGTGACGAAGGCCCAGAAGGTCACGCCCTTCGCCATGCTGGTGGTCATATTCCTGGCCGTGGGCTGGTCGCTCCTGCCGTTCCAGTTCATCGAGGGCGTGGATTGCGACGCTCCGCTGCTGGGCGGCCAACCTCGCACCGACGAGCTGGTGGGGCTCGTCCTGCCCGACGAGGACTGCCCGGCGAAGGCCCGCAGCCGCCTCCTCACCTCGGCCATCATCGCCCTGGTGGCGGCGGGGGCGGCCACCGCCGCGGTGGCCCTCCAGCCCATCAGCCCTCAATGCAGCCGCGGCGACCACGACGCCTGCCGGTTCGGGTGGGGCAACCTGTTGGGCGAGGACTCGGGCATCGGCTGCCAGTGCGACTGCCACCAAGGGGAGTTCTGAGGTCGCAGGGTTCGGCCCTGTCCCTGGCGGCCGCCGTGCTGGCGGCCGCCGTGCTGGCGGGCTGCGGGGGCGGCGACCGGGCGGCCGACGTGCTGGCGGTCGAGCAGGCGGTGCGCAACAGCGTGGAGGCGGAGAACGCCGGCGACGTCGGGCGCTTCCTCGACCTGTGGACCGACGCCGGCCTGCTGTCCTACGACGCCGGCTCCCGGGCCGACCTGGAGGCGGGGCGGGGCCTGCTGGGCACCGAGCACACCGAGGTGCGGGCCTTCGTCCGCACCGACGTCGAGGGCGATCGGGCTGCCGCCACCCTCGACGCCCGGGTGGAGGTGGGGCTGTACCGCATGCGCTACGACCTCGTCCGCCAGGACGGCCGCTGGTTGCTCGACGGGTTCCGCTTCATGGGCCCGACGCCGCCCGCCGAGGGTGTGCCCGTCGTGGACGTGCGGGCCGTGGAGTACGCCTACGAGGTCGATCCCACCGCCCTGCGGGGAGGCGACATGGCCCTGCGGTTCTTCGGGGCGGGGCGGGAGCAGCACGAGCTGTCGCTGTTCGCCCTGCCCGAGGGCCCGTCCCGGGTGGACGCCGTGGTGGCGCTGACCACCGCCGCCGGCACCAACCTCTCCGTCCTGCCCGACGGTTACCGCTTCCTCGGGCACCTGGCCTTCGCCTCCCCGGGCGACGGCCTCGTGTACACCCTCGCCGACCCGCTGCCGCCCGGTCGCTACGCCATGGCCTGCTTCCTGCCCGTGGGCGGGCTGGGCCCGGCAGGGACGCCCAACCAGCCGGGCGCCGAGCCCCACGTGGCGCGGGGCATGCTGGCCGACTTCACCGTCGGCTGATTCCGGCCGTCAACCCAGGGGGTGGCCCTTCGGGCACGTCGCCTGCCAGCGGAACCCCTCGTAGCCGCAGACCGGGCACGTCCTGCCGGGGACGTCGCTGAACCCCGTGGACAGCGTGGTGCGGCGTACGCGCCGCTCCATCGGGGCGGCCGCCGCCGCCGCCGGCTTCCCATCCCGGCCCGAGGCGGAGGTCTCCGCGGTCTGCTCGCTCATGGGCGGATGCTACGCCCAACCGCCCGCCTACATCCCGCCCGGCGAGGGGTCAGAACTCCACCGGCAGGCAGGCCCACCGGGCGCCGGCCAGGCCCGTGCCCTCCTCCGTGGGCATGGCGTGGATGACGAGGGACTGGGCGTCGCCCGACTCGATGATGAAGGGCACGGTGACCTGGCTCACGGCGTAGCCGCTGGGGCGGATCGTGAAGTCGAGCCAGACCTCGTGGTGCGTGTCGGCCGGCAGCGTGGCCCCGGTGGTGTTGTAGTGGGGGCCGGCGGCGGCGCCGTTGCCCTCCAGGCACGGCCCGACGTGGATGTGGGCGCCCAGGGTCGTGCCCGCCGCCTCGCGGTCGAGGCCGCCCACGATCAGGATGAACCGGGTGCTGTCCCGGAGGGGAAGAGCGATGAGCCGGGCCCACGCCCCGTCGGTGGGCTGGGCGGTGGCGGGCTGGAGGTCGCGCAGCGGGCCGGACGTGTCGACGTGCCCGTACGCCCCCACCGGCGTGGCTCCCGCCGCCAGCATGGCCGCCGTGGCCAACACGATGGCGCCGATACCCTTCCGCGCCGCCCTGCCCTTGGTCATCCCGCCCTGCCTTCCTGTTCAGAGGTACACGCCGCCCGCCGACGGTACTAGAGACCGTTCTGGTCACCGTTTCCGGTGCTCTGGCGACAGGAACGGTGACCAGAACGCAGGGGGTGGGTCAGTCCGCCGTCGCCAGGGGGGTGGGGCGTCCGAGGGTCCCCAGCTGGGCCACGTCCCGGGGGAACAGCAGGCTGATCGTCCAGTCGCTGACGATCCGGGCCCGCCGCCCCATGCCCGGGGTCATGTACAGGTGGTAGGACCGTCCCATCCACCACGCCGGCCACCCGGTGAACGTGAACCGCTTGACCTGGGCGGTGCCCTCGCCCCGCCCCAGGGTCACGGCCAGGCCCCGGTTCTTGTACGTGAACGGCGCGGCGGTGCCCATGCCGTAGTCGGCGGCCACGTTGCGCCCGCACAGCCGGCCCTGGCGCAAGGCGTGCTGGGCGGTGGCCGGGCACAGCCCCCCGTCGGGGTCGGGCACGGCCGCGCTGTCGCCCACGACGTAGATGGACGGGAAGCCCGGCACCCGCAGGTGGTCGTCGACCACGACCCTGCCCCGGTCGTCGAGGGCGAGGCCCAGGGTGGCGACCAGGGGCGAGGGGCGCTGGCCCGCCGTCCACACGATGGTGTCCGAGACGTAGGGCTCGACCTTCCCGCCCGACAGCACCACCCGGCTGCCCACGCAGCTCTCCATGCGGGTGTCGAGGTGGATCTCCACGCCCTGCCGCCGGAGCTGGCGGTCGGTGTAGGCGGCCAGCCGGGGGTCGAGGCCGGGCAGGAGGCGGTCCTGGGCCTCCACCAGCACCCACCGGAAGTCGGACGGGGCCAGCGTGGGGTAGCGGCGGAGGGCGTCGGCGACCAGCGACCGCAGCTCGGCCAGGGCCTCGACGCCGGCGTAGCCGCCTCCGACGAAGGTGAACGTGAGCATCTGCCGGCGCAGGTCGCCCCGGGGCTGGTCGCTGGCCACCTCTAGCTGGTTGAGCACCCGGTTGCGCAGCCAGATGGCGTCGGCCAGCGTCTTGAAGCCGACGGCGTGCTCGACCAGCCCCGGGATGGGGAAGGTGGCGGGCACCGAGCCGGGCGACAGCACGAGGGTGCGGTAGGTGATGTCGCGCCGTTCGCCGGTGGTGGTGCGCACGGTGGCCCGGGTGGCGCCCACGTCGATCGACTCGACCACACCGGAGATGAGGGTGGTGTAGCGCAGCAGCTCACGCAGGGGGATCACGGCGTGGCGGGGCTCGATGGTGCCGGATGCGGCTTCGGCCAGCAGCGGGGAGAACAGCAGGAAGTTGTCGGGCGCGACGATCGTGGTGCGCACGCTGTGGCCACCGACCAGCTTGTCGATGGCGTGTGCCGCGAACGCCCCTCCGAACCCCCCGCCGACGATGAGTACGTCGGTGGATTCGATCACGTCCCCATGGTGGCCCCCGCCCCGCCGGATGGTCTAACCCGCGCGCGCTTGCC
Organism: Acidimicrobiales bacterium; assembly: GCA_035540235.1. Lineage (GTDB taxonomy): Bacteria > Actinomycetota > Acidimicrobiia > Acidimicrobiales > AC-14 > JBFMCT01. The sequence continues at coordinate 6,004 of DATLGZ010000509.1, forward strand.
GCCCGGACGGCAGATTGTCGGTGCAGGACGGCAAGCGGCTGTTCTGCCGCGGGGGCTGCGCCCCCGGCGCACGGCTGCGCCGTGCTCCCCCATCGCCGCCCGGC
>DATLGZ010000510.1:0-8860 GCA_035540235.1 Acidimicrobiales bacterium
AACGGCGCGCGCCGCCGGGGCGATCAGGCCGAGATCGACGAGATCGCTGGGATCCAAGGCAGGCACCTCGCGAGGCGTGGGGACTGGGCGCGCGCCTACGACTCCTGAGGCGAACGGCCACGAGCGCATCCGGCCGGCTCCTTGTGTGACCAACGGCCCTGGCGGGCGGCGGGCGTGAGGCTGATACTCGGTGCGAGGGACGGTCCCTCCGGCGTTTCGACCGACCCGATCGAAGGAGGCGCCATGACTGTTCGCAGCCGTGCCGCGCTCGTGTCCGGCCTGGCCGTCGGCGCCCTTCTCGCCCACTCGCGGCAGCTGCGCTGGGGCGCGACGGGCGAGGAGGTGGGCGCCCGCCTGCCCGGCGACGACCTGGTCCCCGACGCCTGCCTGGCCGCCACGCGCGCCATCTCCATCCCGACGCCACCGGCTCAGGTGTGGCCTTGGATCGTCCAACTCGGGCAGGGCCGAGGGGGCTTCTACTCCTACGACTTCCTGGAGAACCTGGTCGGCTGCGACATCCACAGCGCGGCCGTCATCGTGCCGGGCTGGCAGCACCTCGAGGTAGGCGACTCCGTCCGGCTCCACCCCACGCTGGGCCTGGAGGTGGCTGCCGTCGACCCGCCCCGCTCGCTCGTGCTCCGGGGCGCGGCGGTGGAGGGCGACAGGCCCATGCCCTACGACTTCACCTGGGCCTTCGTGCTCACGACCACGGTCGCCGGCACGACCCGCCTGATCGTGCGCGAGCGGTACCGGTACCGGACGTGGTGGGCGCCGCTGATGGCCGAGCCGGTCGAGGCGGTCAGCTTCGTGATGACCCAGAAGATGCTCCGCGGCATCCGGGACCGGGCCGTGGCCGCCGCGTCATCGGCCCCGCCCGTGCCCGACGCGCCGGGCGTGTACCTGTTCTGGATCCCGGTGGGTGCCGGCAAGCACGTCGTGCGCATCAGCTGCGGGATCTACGAGGCCCTGGCCGCGCTCGTCCAGCGCCGCCGCCGCCAGCCGCTCTTCCACTCCGCCCTGGTCGTCGTCGCCCCCGACGGTCGGTACGTGGTCGAGATGACCGAGATCCGCGACGACCGGGGCGCCCAGCGGGGAGTGGTCAAGGAGGGACCGGTGGGCCTGCGGGCGGCGGGCCGGTTCCGCCTCTTCCGCTACGAGATCCGCCGCTGGCGCGAGGGGACGATCCCCGACGTCGCCTACGCCGTGGCCGGCCCTCTCACCGTGGCCGACGGGGCGGGACCGGCCCGCCGGGTGCTGGAGCTGGTGCCCGATGTGCCGACCCTGGTGTGGGGCCGGGACGAGCTGCGCACCGGAGAGATGTGGAACTCCAACTCCGACACCTCGTGGCTGCTCACCGCGGCAGGACTGGATGCCGGCGCGCCCCCTGCCGGCGGGCGGGCCCCTGGTTGGGACGCAGGGGTCGCCCTTGCCCGGCGCCCGCTGCTTGGCCGGCCGGGACCGGGGCGGGACGACGGCTTGGCCGCCTGATCGACGCCGACTGAACGAGGGTCAGCGGCTGAAGGCGTCGGCCGCCAGCCCGGGCTGGTCCGCCGCCCGGAACTCGACGGCCTCGCGGATGGCGTCCCAGGCGGGCTGGTTGGCGGCCTGCCATGACCAGAACGAGATGCCGGCGGCGCCGTGCTTGGCGGCGGTGGTGATGAACCGGTGCAGCTCCTCGGGGGGCGGCACGCCGCGGCGCCCGCCCTCGGGGAACCCGTCGTAGGCCTGGCCGATGGGGTACACGGGCTTGCCGAAGTGGGCCAGGTCGCGCAGGGCGCCGGCCACGTCGGTGTCGGGCTGGCGGTTGAGCCAGTAGACCATCGGCGCGATGGCGTCGTAGTCGGCGACGACGGCGTCGTAGGGGAAGCTGGCCCGCTCCTTGGAGGGCCGGGGCACGGTGGCGATGAGCGGGTAGTCGGGCCCGACCCCGGCTCGCAGCGCCGCCCCGTAGGACCGGGCCGACTCGGCGGTGATGCGGGTGCCCTCGGCCCGGGTCTCGATGTCGGCCGAGAAGGCGTCGATGCGGTGGCCGCTGGGGGTGGTGTGGCGGATCATCGTCAGGGCCCGCTCGACGTCCTTCTCCCACGGCTCGAGCTTGGGGAAGTCCCAGCCGATCACCTTGATGCCGGCGGCGTGGGCGGCGGGCAGGAGCCGGTTGACGAAGGGGACGACGTTGAACCCGTCCCACGCCGAGCCCATCCGCACCCACAGGTGGGTGAGCCCGGTGGCCTTGGCCTTGGTCACGATGGCGTCTACGTTGCCGCCCTCGGTCTTGTCCGGCAGGTAGATCCACATGCCCTTGCCGCTCGGCAGCCACTTGGCCGGGGCGCCGGCGGGGGCGAGCAGGGCGGGCGGCGCGACGGTGGACGGCGAGGTGGCGGCGGCGGCCGGGTCGGTGGCCTCCAGCCCTGCCGGGTCGCTCAGGCCCAGGCTGCCCATCACGTCCTCGATGGCGGCGGCGGACGGCTCGGGGGCGGCGGTGACGTTGCCGATGGTGCGCCAGCCGCCGAAGGCGGCGACCACCAGGACGGCGAGGACGAGAGGGAGGACCGCGGCCCGGTCGCCGGCGGCGCGGGCGGGCGTGGTCCGATCGGGGGAGAGAAGTGCCATGGTGGGGGTGGCGCGCGCCGGCGGCCCCCTGATGGCGAGCCCCAGCCCACGGATTTCCCTTGCCCGGGGGTTTGGAGAAGCCCGGGGAGGGGTACTTACTCGTTGCTCGTCAGAGTGTAAGCAGGCGCGCGCCCCTAGTGGGAGTCACCTTCCGGGTTTTTTGGCGCCGCGCCTACGCGTCCCGCCGCCCCTCCGCCTCGCCGGTCAGGTCGAGGATGGCGTGAGCCAAGAGGTACTGAGCCTCCGTCCGGGGCCACTCCGGCCGGTTGCCGAGGTGGACGTCGTAGCGGAGGTCGTCCCCTCCCTCGGCCCGGTTCACCAGCACGGCCAGGTAGGTGAACCGGCCCATGGGGCGGTGCGGGTGGTCGGTCAGCCACCGGCCGAGAGCGGCGCGGGTGGCGTCGCCGTCGACCCCCTCCGCCACGGCGAGGGCGGTCGACATGCCGCCCGGGCCGAAGACGGCGGCGAAAGCGGCCACGTCCCACGGGAGCTGCCACTCGGGGGGGCGCCAGCGGGCGGCCGCCTCCTGCTCCAGACCCGCCACCACCCCCGCCAGGTGGCGGGTGACGTCGAGCCAGAGGGCGGGGAAGGAGGCTCCCGCCGGCCCGCCGGAGCGGACCGTTACCGGCGCCCCGCCGGCGGCGGCGGTGAGGCGGTCGCGCAGCGACTCGTCCTCCAGCACCACCGCCACCCCGTCATGGCGGACCTCGACCCGCAGCCGGCGGGCGCCGGCCTCCTCGGGGAGCTCGTCGGTGGAGCCGGCGGGGTCGAGCCCGGCCAGCGCGTCCTCCAGCACCGTCGGGGTCACCCCCAGGGCGCCCAGGGCCCGGGTCGCCAGGCTCTCGGGGTCGCGCACGAGCCCCCGCAGCAGGTGGTCGGTGCCCACGGGCGCCGGCCCCGCCAGCCGGCGGGCCTCGGCCTGGGCCCGGGCCGCCGCCGGGGTGCGGGCCGGCTCCTTGCGCTCCGTCCCGGTGGCCGGGCGCGAGTGACCCGACAGGAGCTGCACGACCTCTTGGCGCACCCCAGACAGGTCGACGCCCATCCCGCTCAGCACCCGGGCCGCCACCCCCTCACCCTCGCGGACGAGCCCGAGCAGGACGTGCTCGGTGCCGATGTAGTTGTGGCCCAGCTGCAGCGCCTCCCGCAGCGACAGCTCGAGCACCTTCTTGGCCCGGGGGGTGAAGGGGATGTGACCGGTGGGGGCGGAACCACCAGTCCCCACCATCTCCCGCACCCGCTCCCGTACGTCGTCGAGCGCCACCCCGAGCCGCTCCAGGGCCTTGGCGGCCACGCCCTCGCCCTCATGGATCAGGGCGAGGAGCAGGTGCTCGGTGCCGATGTAGTCGTGGCTGAGGAGGCGGGACTCCTCCTGGGCGAGGACCACCACCCGCCGGGCGCGGTCGGTGAAGCGCTCAAACATGGCGCCCGCCGCCGGGCCGCCGCTCACCCATGCCCCCATGGTACGGGTGGCGCAGGGCGCCGGCTGGGAGTTATCCCGTCGCCGGCGCCAGCAGGGCGTCGAGGGAGCGGACGATCTGCTCGGGGCCGGTGCCCTTGGGGAGGTAGGCGAAGGCGCCCTGGCGCATGGCGGTGGCGGCGAAGGAGTCGGGCTCGAGGCCGGAGAGCACGACGATCCGGGCGTCGGGAGCGACGGCCTGGATCAGGGGCAGGGCCTCCAGCCCGCCGATGCCGGGCATGGCCAGGTCGAGGACCACCACGTCGGGGCGGAAGTGGCGAGCGGCGGCGATGGCCTTGCGACCGTCCTCGGCCTCGGCCACCACCTCGAAGGCGGGCTCCTCGTCGAAGTAGAGCCGGAACAGCCGCCGCAGCGAGGGGTCGTCGTCCACGAGCAGCACCCGCAGGGGGTGGCCGGCGGCTCGTGGCGCCCGGCTGGGCTCCGGCCCCCCCGAGGCCAGGCGCAGCGAGTGGGCGGCGATCCAGTCGGCCGCCGCCTCCGAGGGCAGCGGGCGGCTCCAGAGGTACCCCTGGCCCCGCTCGCAGCCCAGGGCCCGCAGCTCGGCCAGCTGGTCGTGCACCTCCACCCCCTCGGCCACGGTCATGAGGCCGAAGGCGTGGGCCAGGTCGACCACGCTGGCCACGATGGCCCGGTCCTCGCGGTCCCGCCCCAGGCCCACCACGAACGAGCGGTCGATCTTGAGGACGTCCACCGGGAAGCGCTTGAGGTAGGTGAGCCCCGAGAACCCGGTGCCGAAGTCGTCGACGCCGATGCGCACCCCCAGCTCCTTGAGGTCGAGCATGGCCCGCCCGCTGCCCTCGCCGTCGTCGAGCAGGACGCTCTCGGTGATCTCCAGGCACAGCTGCCTGGGGTCGAGCCCCGACCTCTCCAGCGCGTCGGACACGACGGCCGTCAGGTCGCTGGCCAGCAGCTGGCGGGCGGCCAGGTTGACCGACAGGCTCAGCCCCGGGGGGACGCCGTCCCGGCCGTACCAGGCCATCACCTGGCGGCAGGAGTCGGCGAGCACCCGGGCCCCGAGAGGGACGATGATGCCTGTCTCCTCGGCCAGGGCGATGAACTCGGCGGGCGGGAGCAGCCCCCGCTCGGGGTGGTTCCAACGCACGAGGGCCTCGACCCCGACCACCCGGCCGCTGGTGATGTCGATCTGGGGTTGGTAGTGGACCACCAGCTCGCCCCGGTCGGTCCCCCGGCGGAGGGCGTTGGCCGTCTCGTGGCGGGCCAGGGCCAGCTGGCGGGTGCGCAGGTCGAACAGGGCGTGGCGGTCCCGCCCGTGCTCCTTGGCGTAGTACATGGCGGCGTCGGCGTCGCGCACCAGCGACTCGGCGGTTACGTCGGTGGCGGTGGGAGAGGCGTAGGCGATCCCCACGCTGATGGTCAGCGTCGTCTCGTCGTTGGCGACGGGGATGGGGGAGCCGAGCGTGGTTCGCAGCCGCATCGCCACCGCCTCCGCCTCCGTCTCGGAGGCCACGTTCTCGCACAGCACCACGAACTCGTCGCCCCCGAAGCGGGCGAGGGTGTCGCTGGGGCGGAGGGCGCCGCGCAGGCGGGTTGCCACCGCCAGCAGCACCTCGTCGCCGGCGGAGTGGCCGAGGCTGTCGTTCAGCCACTTGAACCGGTCGACGTCGAGGAAGAGCACGGCCAGCCCCGACGGCCGGCGGCTGCGGAGGGCCAGGGCGTGGCCCAGGCGGTCCATGAACAGCGTGCGGTTGGGCAGGCGGGTCAGGGCGTCGTGGGTCGCCTGGAAGGCGATCGCCTGCTCGGCCGCCTTGCGGTCGGTGAGGTCCTGGAGGGTGCCCACCAGGCGGACGGTCTCACCGTCCTCGTCGACCACGGGCCGGGCCCGGGCCTGGATCCAGCGGGTGCCGTGGTCGGGGACGACGACGCGGAACTCGCTCGACGTGGGCAGGGGGTTGCGAGCGGCGGTGCGCCACTCCTCGAGGACCCGGGCCCGGTCGTCGGCGTGCAGGCGCGACTCGAAGAGGCCGGCCTTGTCCACCTCGTCGCCGGGGTCGGCCCCCATCAGCCGGTACATCTCGTCCGACCAGGCCACCTCCGAGGTGGTGAGGTCCCAGGAGTAGGAGCCGATCTGGGCCGTGCGCTGGGCCTCGGCGAGCTGGTACTCCCGTTCCGCCAGGGCCTGGCGGCTCTTGCGCTCCCGGTCGAAGGACTCGGCCCGGTCGAGGGCCAGGCCGGCCAGGTGGGCCAGGGTGGAGAGCAGGTGGATCTCCTCGGAGCCGAAGACAGGCGTCACCGGCGTGGTCGTGACCATGAGCCACCCGCCCCGGAGGGGGATGGCGACGAGGTCGTCGAGCACGACCGGCTCGGCGTCGGAGGGGCTTGGGACGGGGAGGCGGCCCGCCACCCGGGCGGCGCCGTCGCCTTCGAGCCGGTGGGCGCTCCGCACCGACCCGTCCTGCTCGACGAGTACGGCCGCCTCGGCGCCGACGAGGGCGGCGGCGTGGGGGAGCATGATGGCCGTCACCCGCTCGGTGGTGTCGGCCGCCATCAGCTCGGCCTCGGCGGCCCGGTAGGCGGCCACCTCGCGGCGGCGCCAGAACGTCCGCAGCCATCGGGGCGGGACGAAGCACACGAGGAACAGCAGGGCGCTGAGCATGCCGGCCGAGTGGGTGAGGAGGGCCAGGACCTCCGAGAACCGGCCACCCGACGCGACGGTGAAGAACAGGGCGAGGTTGAGGAGGATGGCGGCCGCGCTCAGCGTGTGGATGCGGCGGCGGGCCACCGCCGGCTGGCTCCGCCCCGATCGCCACAGGCGCACGACGGAGTGGAGGGAGAGGAAGGTCCACTGGCAGGCGAAGGCGACGGCGTAGGCGGTGTACCACCACGTCCACCCGGCCGAGGGGGCCTCGACGGACGGCAGCGCGAAGGGGGCGACCACCAGCGCCGCGGTGCCTGCCGCCGCCACCCGGGCGACGCGGGGGGCGGGACCGGACAGGGACCAGGCGAACCGGCAGAGGGCGTAAGGGAAGAGGGCCAGGAGGCCGGCGAGGCCCCGGGCGATCACCTCCGAGCCGGCGTGGCCCCCGCCGGCGGCCGGCAGCCAGCTCACGGGCACGACGATGCCCAGGATGCCGAACGTCACCGCCAGCCAGAGGGCGGCGCGGCCCCGGCGGCGTCGCCACAGGACGTAGGACACCACGGCCAGGGCGGCGAAGACGAGCAGCTCCGCCATCTGCACGCCCGTGAGGAACCGCACCGATCAAGTATCGGCGCGACCGGCGGCCCGATTGAGCGCCGTCCGCCCTGCCCCCGTCCGGCTGCCGGGCCGGCTCGCTCAGGACGGCAGGCGGGCCACCGCCTCGACCAGGTCGTCTACCGGCGGGCGGTCGGCGGGGCCCTTGGAGCGGAAGGCGTAGGCGAGGCGGCCCTGGCGGTCGACCACGAAGTCACCCCCGAGCTGGGAGGTGTCCTCGGTGGGGCGCTGGAGGCGGGCGCCCCGCCGGAGGAGGCGGGCGTAGGCCGCCACGGTGGCCGGTCCCCAGACCCGCCACCACGGCCCCCGGCCCAGGCCGTAGGCCCGGTAGCTGGCGCGGGCCTCGTCGCTGAGCACGGCGAAGGGCAGCCGGAAGCGGCCCCGGTAGCCGCGGAGGTTGCGGGGGCGGGTGAAGGTGACCAACGCCACCTCGGCGTCCCCCAGCTCGGCGAGCCGGTCGCGCACGGCGCCGGCGTGCTCCTGGCAGGGAAGTCAGGCCAGGTGGCGGTGGAAGAGGAGCACCACGGGCCGGCCCCGGTGCTCGGAGAGCCGCCACGTGCCCCCTTCGTGGTCGGGCAGGGCGATCTCGGGGGCGGCGTCGCCGACCTCGGGCCATCGTCGTACCATCCCGCCCAATCTCCCACAGGCGCCTCCCCGCAGATGCCATCGTGTCGGTATGGATGCGGCCGTGGCCGAGACCCACGCGGGTGTGGTCTTCTTCGTGGGCGAACGGGCCTACAAGCTCAAGAAGCCGCTCGACCTCGGCTTCGTCGACTTCCGCACCCGGGAGTCGCGCCTGGCCGCCTGCCGGAAGGAGGTGGCCCTCAACCGCCGCATCGCCCCGGACGTGTACCTGGGGGTGGCCGACGTCTCCGACGAGCAGGGCCGGCCGTGCGAGCACCTCGTCGTCATGCGCCGCATGCCTCCCGAGCGGCGGCTGTCGGCGCTGGTGGCGGGCGGCCAGCCGGTGGAGGGGGAGCTCGCTCGGCTGGCCCGCCTGCTGGCCGACTTCCACGGCTCGTGCGCCCGCTCCAAGACCATCGACGGGGCCGCCACCGCCGAGGCCCAGCTCGGGCGGTGGGAGGCCAACGCCGCCGAGATGGGCCGGTTCGTGGGCGACGTGCTCGACGCGGGGGCGGCCGAGGAGGTGCTGCGCCTGGCCCGCCGGTACGTGGCCGGTCGGCGCGCCTGCTTCGACGCCCGCATCGCCGCCGGCCGGGCCTGCGACGGCCATGGCGACCTGCTGGCCGACGACATCTTCTGCCTCGACGACGGCCCCCGCGTCCTCGACTGCCTGGAGTTCGACGACCAGCTCCGCTTCGGCGACGTGCTGGCCGACGTGGCCTTCCTCGCCATGGACCTGGAGCGGCTGGGTCGCCCCGACCTGGCCGCCGCCTTCCTGGCCGGGTACCGCGCCGCGTCGGGCGACGCCTGGCCGCCCTCGCTGGCCTCCCACCACGTCGCCTACCGGGCCCAGGTGCGCTCGAAAGTGGCGTGCCTGCGGTGGGCGCAGGGCGACGCCCCCTCGGCGGGGGCGGCCCGGGGCCTGCTCGACCTGTGCC
>DATLGZ010000511.1:0-1976 GCA_035540235.1 Acidimicrobiales bacterium
CCCGCCCACCCTCCAGCACGTGGGTCAGGGGGCGGGCGCCCACCTCGACCGTGCCGGCCGTCACCCGCCCGCCGGAGAAGCCGAGCACACCCGAGACGGCCCGCAACAGCGACGACTTGCCCGCCCCGTTGGGCCCGACGACCGCCACCACCTCGCCCGCCCCCACCGCCAGCGTGACCCCCCGCAGGGCGACGGTCGCCCCGTAGGCGACCTCCAGGCCCGAGACGGCGAGGATCAGCGCGCCTTCTTGGCCGCCGCCGCCTGCTTGGCCGCCGGCGCCTTCTTGGCCGGGGCCTTCTTGGCGAGGGCCTTCTTGACGGGGGCCTTCTTGGCGGGGGCGGAGCGGGCGGCGGCGGCGCCACCTGCCGGTCGGCGGAACATCACCACCACCGCGAAGCCGCCGTGCACGGCCGTCATGGAGAACGGCTCCCACCCCTCGGCGGCGATGGCATTGACCTCGTCGTGGTCGAAGTCGGAGAACCCGTCGAGGTTCACGCCGAACACGGCGGTCCAGTACTCGTACGCGGCCACGCGCTGCCCCTCCCGGCGGACGGCCCTCCCGGCGGACGGCTCCGACGAGCGACGTACCTTAGCCGTGCCCCCACCCCACCGTTCTGGTCACCGTTCGTGTCGTCCCCGCGCCCTGACGGTGACCGGTTGGCGAAGGTGGGACCCCGGTTGGCTGTTAGCACTCGGTATCATCGAGTGCCAGGATGCTCGACGAACGCAAGGCCGCCATCCTGAAGGCGGTCGTTGAGGAGCACATCGAGACCGCGCAACCCGTCGGGTCGGCGTCGGTCGTGCGGGCTGCCGATCTCGGCGTGTCCACCGCCACGGTCCGCAACGAGCTGGCGGTGCTGGAGCGCGAGGGCTTCCTCGACCACCCCCACACCAGCGCCGGGCGCGTGCCCACCGACAAGGGCTACCGCTTCTTCGTCGACCACCTCACGCCGTCGCTGGGCGAGCCCCAGCGGGAGCGGGTGCAGGACTTCTTCGCCCGGGCCCACGGCGAGATCGAGCAGATGCTGCACGACACCACCCGCCTGCTCTCCGACCTCACCCACTACGCCGCCCTGGTCCTGCCCCCCTCGCGGGAGGCGGCCACGGTCCGGTCGGTCCAGGTGGTGGCCATGGGCGGGGCGGTGGCTCTGGCGGTGGCGGTGCTGTCCGACGGCTCGGTGAAGAAGGCGGTGCTCGACGTCGACCCCTCTTTGAGCGAGGACGCCATGGCGGTGGTGAGCGCGCACCTGACCGCCCACACCACGGGCTGGGCGCTCGACGCCGACGTGGCCGTCCCCCCCACCGGCGACGAGGCCACCGACCGGGTGGTGGCCAAGGCCCGGGCCGCCCTCCAGCGGGCGGCGGGCGTGGAGCCCGAGCAGCTGTTCGTGGGCGGGGCGGCCCAGATGACCACCACCTTCGACGCCATCGAGACGGTGCGGCGGGTGCTTGCCATCCTCGAGCAGCAGTTCGTGCTGGTGAGCCTCCTGCGCGAAGCCATACAGGACGACGGGCTCACCGTGTCGATCGGCACCGAGATGGGCGTGGAGCCGCTGTCGCAGTGCTCGATCGTGGTGGCGCCCTACGAGACCGACGGTTCGGCGGTGGGCACCATCGGCGTGCTCGGCCCCACCCGCATGAACTACGCCAAGGCCATCGCCGCCGTGGGCGTGGTGAGCCAGCGGCTGGGCACGGCCCTCCGCGAGGGCTAGAACCGCGCCATGGACGAGGACTTCTACGCGCTCCTCGGCGTCAGCCGCCAGGCCACCGACGAGGAGCTCAAGAGGTCGTACCGCCGCCTGGCCCGGGAGCTGCACCCCGACACCAACCCCGACCCCGCCGCCGAGGAGCGGTTCAAGAAGATCACCATCGCCTACGAGACCCTCCGCGACCCCGAACGGCGCCGGCGCTACGACATGTTCGGGCCGGATGCGGTTCGCGGCACGGGGGCGGCCGGCGGCGCCGGGGGCCCGGGC
>DATLGZ010000512.1:0-2260 GCA_035540235.1 Acidimicrobiales bacterium
CCCGGCGGCCCTGGTGGCCGTCCGGGTGGCCCCGGCGGCCGTCCCGGCGGCCCCGGCGGCGGTGCCGGTGCCGGGCGTCCGGCCGGTGCCGGCGCGCGCCCCGGTGGGCGCCCCGGCGGCGGCCCCGGTGGTGGTGGTGGCTTCGCCCGTCCGGGCGGTGGCCCGGGAGGCGGCGGGTTCGGCCGTGGCCCGGGTGGCGCCCCGGGTGGCCCCGGCGGCCGCCCCGGGGGAGGCCCCGGCGGCCGTCCCGGCGGTCCCGGCCAGGGCCGGCGCCCACCGCAGCGCCGCCGCCGCCGCCGTCGCAGCTTCGAGGAGCTGGAGCCCACCCAGGCGACCACCTACACCCGTTCCGACGCCCCCGTCCCCGAGGGCGAGGTCGTGATCGAGCGGGGGGCCAGCGCTCAGGAGCTGGGCCCCAAGCTCAACCGCACCGCCGCCGACGTCATCCGCTTCCTGCTCCAGCAGGGCGAGATGATCACCGCCACGCAGTCGCTGTCGGACGACATGATCGAGCTGTTCGCAGCCGAGATCGGCGCCGACGTGCTGCTCGTGGACCCGGGCCAGGAGCAGGAGGTCGCCTTCCGCTCCATGCTGGGCGATGACGACGACCGCGACGAGGACATGCGCCCTCGCCCCCCGGTCATCACGGTCATGGGCCACGTAGACCACGGCAAGACGCTGCTGCTCGACCGCATCCGCGAGAGCAACGTGGTGGCGGGCGAGGCGGGCGGCATCACCCAGCACATCGGCGCCTACCAGGTAGACCGGGACGGGCGGGTCATCACGTTCATCGACACGCCGGGCCACGAGGCCTTCACCGCCATGCGGGCCCGCGGCGCCGACGCCACCGACATCGCCGTGCTGGTGGTGGCGGCCGACGACGGCGTGATGCCTCAGACCGTGGAGGCCCTCAACCACGCCAAGGTGGCCGAGGTGCCGATCGTGGTGGCCATCAACAAGGTCGATCGTGAGGACGCCGACCCCACGCGGGTCCGCCAGCAGCTCTCCGAGCACGGCCTGGTCCCCGAGGAGTGGGGCGGCGAGACGATCATGGTCGAGATCTCTGCCCTCCAGAACCTCGGCATCGACGAGCTGCTCGAGCAGCTCGTGGTGGTGGCCGACGTGGAGGAGCTGGTGGCCAACCCCGAGGGGAGGGCCTGGGGCGTCGTGCTCGAGGCCAACCTCGACGTGGGGCGCGGGCCGGTGGCCAGCGTGCTCGTCCAGAGGGGCACGCTCCGGGTGGGTGACCCCATCGTGGCCGGCGCGGCGTGGGGGCGGGTCCGCGCCCTCATCGACGACAAGGGCGAGCAGGTCAAGGAGGCCCCGCCGTCCATGCCGGTGCAGGTGCTGGGGCTGTCGGAGGTGCCCGACGCGGGCGACGAGTTCCGCGTCGCGCCCGACGACAAGACGGCCCGGACCGTGGCCGAGGCCCGCGGCTACCGCCGCCGGCTGCGAGCCCAGCGCACCGAGCGCCACGTGCCGGCGGCGCACGGAGCCGTCCGCCTGGAGGACATCTTCGAGCAGATCCAGCGGGGCGAGGTGGCCAACCTCAACCTCATCCTCAAGGCCGACGTGCACGGGTCGCTGGAGGCGGTGACCGAGAGCCTGCGCAAGGTGGAGCGCGACGACGTCAAGCTGGTTTTCCTCCACCGGGCCGTGGGTGGGATCAACGAGTCCGACGTGCAGCTGGCGGCGACGTCCAACGCCACCATCATCGGCTTCAACGTGCGGCCCGACCGCAACGCCCGCGAGCTCGCCGAGCAGGCCGACGTGGAGATCCGGACCTACCAGATCATCTACCAGCTCATCGAGGACATCGAGAACGCCATGGTGGGCCTCCTCAAGCCGGAGTACGAGGAGGTCGTCACCGGCGAGGCCGAGGTGAGGGAGATCTTCCGGGTGCCGCGCGTCGGCGCCATCGCCGGCTGCTACGTGCGCAACGGGGTCATCACCCGCGGTTCCAAGGTGCGGTTCCTGCGCGAGGGCGTCGTCATCTGGACGGGGACCATCCAGTCGCTCAAGCGCTTCAAGGACGACGCCCGCGAGGTGGCGGCCGGCTTCGAGTGCGGGATCGGGCTCTCCGACTTCCAGGACCTCCGCCGCGGCGACATCATCGAGACGTACGAGGACCGCGAGATCCCCCGGACCTAGGCGGTCCGGGGGGATCGGCGGCCCTCGTACTCATGTTGTCGGCGCCTTCGGCGCCCCGGCCGGGGCCCCACCCCCGGCCTCCTCCGGAGCGTGGGGGCCCCTGCCCCAC
>DATLGZ010000513.1:0-2756 GCA_035540235.1 Acidimicrobiales bacterium
CCTCACCGCCCTGCGGCTGCTCGCCCCCGCCGCCGTGGCGGCCACGGCGGCGGGGGCGAGCAGCCGCAGGGCGGTGAGGGCGGCGGGGAGGGCCACCGCGCTGGCGGCCACGCCCACCGCCCACCCGGCCCACAGCCCCACGCTGGCCACCAGCTGCACGGGCCGGCTGGCGGCGTCGAGGGCGCCGGCCAGCGACGGCCCGGCGGTGAAGGGCAGCGCCACCCACAGCAGCCGCACCGCCCACCGGACGACCTGCTCGCTGGAGACGGCCGGGCGGCGGGTGGCGACGGCAGCTGCTTCCTCGGGCATTTGCGTATCTTGCCAACGTGTCGTCTACCGCCGACCCGTCCGCCCGCGCCGCCGAGCTGCGGCGGGCCATCGACCACCACAACGACCGCTACTACCGCCTCGACGACCCCGAGATCTCCGACGCTGAGTTCGACGGGCTGCTGCGGGAGCTGCGGGCGCTGGAGGAGGCCCATCCCGACCTGCGCACGGCCGACTCCCCCACCCAGCGGGTGGGCGAGGCCCCCACCGGCACGTTCCCGCCCGTGCGCCACCTGGCCCCCATGATGTCCCTCGACAACGTCGTCGACTTCGCCGAGCTGTCGGCGTGGGGCAAGCGCATGGAGCGCTATGTCGGCACCGACGTCGCCTTCGTGTGCGAGCCCAAGATCGACGGGATCGCCATGTCCCTCCTCTACGAGCAGGGCCGCTTCGTGCGGGCCGCCACCCGGGGCAACGGGGTGCAGGGCGACGACGTCACCCCCAACGTCCGCACCATCGCCGGCGTGCCCCACCGCCTCACCGGCCCCTCCGTGCCCGATGTCTTGGAGGTGCGGGGCGAGGTGTACCTGCCCATCCCCGCCTTCGAGGAGCTCAACCGGAGGCAGATGGAGGCGGGCGGGCGGCTGTTCGCCAACCCCCGCAACGCCGGCGGCGGCTCCCTCCGCCAGAAGGACCCCCGGGTCACGGCCGGGCGCGACCTGCGGTTCTTCACCTACCAGCTGGGCCACATGGAGGGCGGGCCCGCCCTCCGCCGCCACTCCGAGACCCTCGAGTTCCTGGCCGCCGCCGGCCTCCCGGTGAACCCCAACATCGAGGTGAAGGAGTCGCTGGAGGAGGTGGACGCCTACGCCCGCCACTGGCAGGAGCACCGCCACGACCTCGACTACGAGATCGACGGGGTGGTGGTGAAGGTCGACGACCTGGCCCAGCGGGCCGAGCTGGGCAGCACGTCCAAGTCGCCGCGGTGGGCCATCGCCTACAAGTTCCCGCCGGAGGAGGCGACCACCCTGCTGGAGGACATAGAGGTGTCGATCGGACCGAGCGGGAAGGCCACCCCCTTCGCCCGCCTGGCGCCGGTGCGGGTGAGCGGGTCGACGGTGAAGCTGGCCAGCCTCCACAACCAGGACCAGGTGAAGCTCAAGGACGTCCGCCCCGGCGACACCGTGTTCGTGCGCAAGGCGGGCGACGTCATCCCCGAAGTGGTGGGCCCGGTCCTGCCCAAGCGGCCCGAGGGCCTGGCCGAGTGGGTGTTTCCCGACCACTGCCCGGTGTGCGGGGGGCCGCTGGTGCGGGCGCCGGGGGAGGCTGCCACCTTCTGCACCAACGCCGACTGCCCGGCCCAGCGGGCCCGCCGCATCGAGCACTTCGCATCCCGGGGGGCGATGGACATCGAGCACCTGGGCGAGAAGCGGGTGGTGCAGCTGATCGAGGCGGGGCTGCTGCGGGACGCGGCCGACGTCTACTCCCTCACCTACGACCAGCTCCTCGGCCTGGAGGGGTTCGCCGACCTGTCGGTTCGCAACCTGCTGTCCGCCATCGAGGAGTCCAAGGGGCGGCCGCTGGCCAACCTGCTGTTCGCCCTGCAGATCCCCATGCTGGGCTACACGGGGGCGGAGCGGCTGGCGGCGGCCCTGGGAGACCTCGACTCGGTGCTCGCCGCCTCCGAGGAGGAGCTGGCGGCGGTGGACGGGATCGGCCCCAAGATCGCCCACAGCGTGCGGGCCTTCTTCGACCTCGACCGCAACCGGGTGCTGGTGGAGAAGCTGCGCGCGGCAGGGGTGAACCTCACCGGCGGCCGCACCGGCCCCGAGGCGCCCCCCACCCTGGCGGGCAAGGTCGTGGTCGTCACCGGCACGCTGGCCTCGATGTCGCGGGAGGCGGCGGTGGAGGCGATCAAGGCCCGGGGCGGGGCGTCGCCCGCCAGCGTGTCCAAGAAGACCACGTGGCTGGTGGCGGGGGCCGAGCCGGGGGCGGCCAAGATGAGCAAGGCGGAGGAGCTGGGGGTGCCCGTCGTCGACGAGGACGGCCTGGCGCGGCTGCTGGAGACGGGCGAGCCGTGACCGGCGAAACGTGACCGGCGAAACGGCCACCCTGCGGCTGCTGTCGGTCAACGTGGGCAGGCCGTCGCTGCTGGGGCTGCACCGGGGCCATCCCGTCGTCAGCGGCATCGCCAAGCGGCCGGTGGAGGCTGAGACCCTGTGGCTGGACCGGCTCAACCTGGAGGGGGACGGCCAGGCCGACCTGGAGTCCCATGGCGGCGCCGACAAGGCGGTGTACGCCTACCCGTCCGAGCACCTGGCCGCCTGGTCGGCGGAGCTGGGGGAGGAGCTGGGGCCGGCCGCCTTCGGCGAGAACCTCACCACCGAAGGCGGGCTGGAGGCGGACGTGGGCATCGGCGACCGGTGGGCGTGGGGCGAGGCGGTGCTGGAGGTGAGCCAGCCCCGCTGGCCGTGCTTCAAGCTGGGCCT
>DATLGZ010000514.1:0-2887 GCA_035540235.1 Acidimicrobiales bacterium
GCCCGGCCCCACTCGGTGACGGTCGAGGTCACGCGACCGCCGCCCTCCTCCTTGTCCTCCCGCCGCAGGGGGAGCTGCCAGCACACGTCGGGCTTGAGGTCCATGGGGCGCTCACCGGTGCGCAGGGCGGCCCGGTGCAGGGCGCACCCCGGCCCGCCCGCGAACCCCGGGCGGTTGAGGAAGATGCAGGCGCCGCCCACCATCCGGGTCACCCGCTCGCCCGCCCGGTTGGTCTTTACCACCCCCCGGCGCCGGCCCTCCCGGGCGAACTGCCAGTCGTCGGCCGCCAGGCGGGCGGCGGCCGCCTCCACCCGGGCCTCGTCGTCGGCGCCGGTGAAGTGGGCCCCGTAGGAGCAGCAGCCCTGGGCCATCTCGGCCGCCGGCCCGGTGAGCACTCCCTGGCAGCCGGCCCCGAAGATGCAACGCCACGGGCTGAGCAGGAACGTCACGTCGAACACCCAGGTGCGCTCCTCGGCCTCGTCGTCGAAGGAGACCCACTCCCGCTCGGTGGCGGTCACCCCCCGGCCAGCTCCCGCCACAGCTCCCCGGCGGCCAGCAGCCCCTTCCAGAACTGGTCCATGACCATGCGCTCGTTGGGGGCGTGGAAGCGGTCGTCGGGCAGGGCCGCACCCAGGTACAGCACGGGCGCGCCCAGCACCCTCCCGAGCGCCTCCTCGGGACCGCTGCCGCCGATGCGGGTGAACAGGGGCCGCTTGCCCCACACCCGCTCGATGGCGTTGCACAGGGCGCCCACGGCCGGGTGCTCGACGGGGGTGAGGGCGGGGGCGACGCCGCCGGCCGAGGTCACCTCCACCTCGACCCCCTCGGGGAGGGCCGAGCCGAGCCAGGCCCGGAACTGCTCGGCCACCCGGTCGGGCCTCTGGTCCGGCACCAGCCGGAAGGTGACCTTGAAGCCGCCCCTGGCGGGCACGATCGTCTTCATGCCGGCGCCGGCGTAGCCGACGTCGATTCCCACCACGTCGCAGGTGGGCCGGGTCCAGATCCGCTCCAGCAGCGACCGGCCCGCCTCGCCCTCCAGCTTCGGCACCCCCGCCATCCGCCGCCACGCCTCCTCGTCCACCGGTATGGCGGCGAGTGAGGCCTGCTCGGCGGGGGTGAGGGGCCGCACGTCGTCGTAGAACCCGGGGACCGCCACCCGGCCATCGGCGTCGTGGAGGGCGGCCACCAAGCGGGCGATCACGTGGCTGGGGTTGGGGACCGCCCCCCCGAACAGCCCGGAGTGGAGGTCGGCCTCGGCGGTGCGCACCCGCACGTCGAAGGCCACCAGCCCCCGCATGCCCACGCAGGTGGTGGGCACGTCGGCCGACCACATGTCGGTGTCGGAGACCACGACCACGTCGCACGCCAGCCGCTCCCGCTCCGCCTCCAGCAGCGCCTCGAAGTGGGGGCTGCCCACCTCCTCCTCGCCTTCGATCAGGAACCTCACGTTCACCGGCAGCCCGCCCCGGGTGGACAGCCAGCCCCGCACCGCCTCGATCTGGAACAGGACCTGGCCCTTGTCGTCGACCGCCCCCCGGCCGCGGCACTCCCCGCCCGCGATCACCGGCTCGAAGGGCGGGGAGGCCCACTCCTCCAGCGGGTCGACGGGCTGGACGTCGTGGTGGCCGTAGACCAGGGCGGTGGGGGCGCCGGGGCCGGCGTGCAGCCAGTCGCCGTAGACCGACGGCGCGCCCGGCGTGGCCAGGACGTCCACGTTCTCCAGGCCCGCACCCCGCAGCAGGTCGGCGGCCCGCTCGGCCGACCGCCACACGTCGGCGGCGTGGTCGGGCTGGGCCGAGACCGAGGGGATGCGGAGCCAGTCGAGCAGGTCGGCCACGATGCGGTCCCGCTCGGCGGCCACGTAGCGGGCGAGGACCAGGTCGGCGTCGCTCATCGGGCCCGTAGGCTACGGCCAGTGGACGAGCTGCGGGCACGGCTGGAGGGCATCGCCGAGGAGCTGGCCGATCTGGCGCTCGACCGCCTCCGCCTGGCCGCCGGCGACCCCGCCGAGCGGGACCGGCTGGTGGCCGAGGAGCGCCGCCTCACCCGGGCCCGCCGGGCCGTCGAGAAGGCCGCCGCCCTCCTCGACGGCTGAGGCGGCGGCCGTCAGCCGGCGGTCACCACGTCCACGACCAGCCGCACCGGGTCGTCGAGCAGCGCCACCGCGAACGGGGCCCGCTCGGCCACGCCCACGACCCAGGCCAGGTTGGCCTCGAAGTCGCCGGTGCGCACCAGCTCCTCCACCGCCACCGTGGCGCCCGGGTCGATGCGGGTCGGACCCTCGTAGGTCGGATCGGCGCTGTGCCCGGTGAGGTCGACCCCGCTGGCCGGGGTGAGGCGCAGCTCGAGGAAGGCCTCGCCCTCCACCTCGACCACGTGGCCGCTGCCGTCCTCCCGCACGGGGCGGGTCGACGTAGCCCAGCCGTCGATGGTGTGGGCCTGCTCCGCCTCCACCCGCAGCCCCAGCGGGTGGGCGGCGTCGTCGAAGTCGACAGGCTCGACCCGGACGAGGGCGCCCCGGTCCCGCGGGTACTCGGTGCCGGGGGTGAGGTCGAGGGGGCTCGGGGTCGAAGGCCGAGCAGCCGGGGCGATGGCGGTGGTCTCCGGCGCTCCTGGGTAGGCACTGCCTGTGCGCCGCCTCCTGTTCGCCTCGCTCCTCTCGGCCCTGGCCCTGGCCGGCTGCATCGTCATCGAGCGGGAGGTGGGGCCGTCCCCGTCGGGCGGCGGCTTCCACGGGGGCGA
Source organism: Acidimicrobiales bacterium (assembly GCA_035540235.1). Lineage (GTDB taxonomy): Bacteria > Actinomycetota > Acidimicrobiia > Acidimicrobiales > AC-14 > JBFMCT01. The sequence goes on from DATLGZ010000514.1 coordinate 2,743, forward strand.
GCGGCCGCCCCCGGCGGAGCCGGCCCCGCTCGAGGCCCGCTCCGACCGGCTGCAGCTGGGCAGCCTGGGCTGGGCGCTGCTCTCGCCCGACGTGCCCAACGCGGTTCTCGAGATCGACCAGATCGGGGGGGCCCGGCTGGCGGGC
>DATLGZ010000515.1:0-2177 GCA_035540235.1 Acidimicrobiales bacterium
CCACCTCCTCGCGCAAGGGCGGCGGCCGACGAGGCGGCGGTGGAGGGCTGGCCGCCGCCCTTGCGCGAGGAGGTGGAGGTGAACGCCCTCGTGCCGTGGACGGCGGCGGCGGAGGAGGCGGCCCAGGCTGCCTCGGCAGCGGTCAAAGCCGGCTACCGCTGCCTCAAGGTCAAGGTGGTAGGCCCGAACGCCGTGGCCGGCCTGCGTGGCCCGAACGCCGTGGCCGGCCTGCGTGGTTCGACGGCCCAGGCCCTGGTGGCCGCGGTGCGGGAGGCGGCGGGCCCGCACGTGGCTCTCCGGGTCGACGCCAACGGGGCGTGGGACGTGGAGCGGGCCGAGGCGGAGATCACCCGGCTGAGCCCCTACGGGCTCGAGTACGTCGAGCAGCCGGTCCCGACGCTGGAGGAGCTGGCCGACCTGCGGCGGCGGGTCACGGTGCCCGTGGCCGCGGACGAGTGCGTGCGGACGGTGGAGGACGCCCGCCGGCTCGCTCGCCTGGGCGCGGCCGACGTGCTGGTGGTCAAGGTCCAGCCGTTGGGAGGCGTGCGGGCCGCCCTACGGGTGGCCGAGGCGGCGGGCGGCGTGCCCGTCGTGGTCACGTCGATGCTGGAGACCTCGGTGGGGCTGGCGGCGGGGCTGGCGCTGGCCGCCGCCCTGCCGGAGCTCGACCTGGCGTGCGGCCTGGGGACGGCCTCGTTGCTGGCTGCCGACGTGGTGGCCGACCCGTTGGCGCCCGAGGACGGTCGGTTGGCGGTGCGCCGGCCCACGCCCGACGCCGGCCTGCTCGACCGCTACCGGGTCAGGGCCTGATGGGCCGCCTCGGCGATCAGGGCGGCGCAGGCGCCGGGCTGGTCGAGCGGCACGGCGTGGCCCGCGCCGGCCACCTCCTCGGTGCGGGCGTTGGGGCCGATGGCCGCCGCCATGCGCTCGGCCAGGGCCCGGAACTTGGCGTCGTGCTCGCCCGCCACCAGCAGCACCGGCATGGCCAGCTCGGCGAGGCGGTGCCACAGCGGCTCCTGCGCTCCCGTGCCCAGGTGGCGGAGAGCGTAGGCCAGCCCGTCGGGCGGGTTGGCCCGCCGGGCCTCGAGGTCGGCGGGCCGGGGCGTGGTCGTCTCGAACAGCGGCTGGGCCAGCCAGCCGTCGAGGAAGGCCTTGGTGTCGCCCCCCGCCAGGTCCTCGGCCAGGCGGGCGTCGGCCCGGCGTCGCTCGGCCCGGGCGGCGCCGTCCTCGATGCCGGGCGAGGCGCCGACCAGCACGAGGGACGCCACCAGGCCGGGCCGGTCGAGGGCGGTGCGCAGGCAGAGCCGCCCGCCCATCGAGTAGCCCACGTAGGTGGCCGGCCCCCCGCCCGCCTCGGCGATGGCGGCGGCGGTGGCGGGGAAGTCGAGGCGGGCCGGCGCCGAGCCGCCGTGGCCCGGCAGCTCCACCATCACCACCTCGAACCGGCCGGCCAGGGCGCCCGCCACCTCGTCCCACGACCGGTGCGTCTGGGTGAAGCCGTGGACGAGCACGACGCGCCCGTCGAGGCCGTGGCCGGGCCCCGCTCTGACGGTGTGCAGCACGGGACCATGGTCGCGTGAGCCCGGCCGACGCCACCACCGCCCAGGCCCGGGCCCTGGTCGACGAGTGGGTGCGGGCGGGAGTCCGCGAGGCGGTGCTGGCGCCGGGGTCCCGCTCGGCGCCCCTGGCCCTGGCCCTGGCGGCCGACGATCGGCTCCGGCTCTGGGTGTTCCTCGACGAGCGCTCGGCCGCCTTCTTCGCCCTGGGCGCGGCCAAGGCGTCGGGCCGGCCGGCGGTGGCGCTGTGCACGTCGGGGACGGCGGCCGCCAACTTCCACCCTGCGGTGCTGGAGGCATGGCACTCCCGCACGCCGCTGATCGTCTGCACCGCCGACCGCCCTCCCGAGCTGCGCGACACCGGCGCCGGCCAGGCCGCCGACCAGCTGAAGCTCTACGCCGGGGCGGTGCGGTGGTTCGCCGACGTGGGCGTGCCCGAGGACGTCCATGGTGCGGGCCGGTACTGGCGGTCGGTGGCGGCCCGGGCCTGTGCCGCCGCTGCCGGGCCGCCGGCGGGGCCGGTCCACCTCAACCTGCCCTACCGGGAGCCGCTGGTCCCCTCGGGGCGTCCCCTCGTGGACGCGCCCGGCCGGCCGGGAGGGGCGCCGTGGACGGCGACGC
>DATLGZ010000516.1:0-7881 GCA_035540235.1 Acidimicrobiales bacterium
CTCGTCGTCCATCAGGCCGGGCACGTCGATGCGGTCGATCTTGGCCAGCTGCACCCGCAGGTACACGTAGGCCAGGCCGGTCATGACCACCGACACGGCCAGCAGGACGATCCCCACCTTGAACAGGCGATCCACCCACCGGGGCCGCGACCGCGTAGGAGGGCGCGGCTTAAAAAGGGTGGGGGTCGCCACGAGGGCGAATCTACCCGCCTCGGGGGCGAGTCACCGGCCGCCACCTACCCTGGAGGCATGGCGCCGCCGGCCGATCGGGCCCTGCTCGGAGGGTGGCAGGCGGCGGGGCTGGAGGAGCTCACCTCCGACCTGTCGGCGCTCGACCGGGGCGGGCGCTGGGTGGTGGTCCTGCCCTTCGGGGGGCCGGCGGTGTGCGCCCGCTTCGCCGACTGGACGCCAGCCCGAGGGGTCGTCGCCGGACCACCCGTCGCCATCCCGCCGGGGGCGTGGCAATCCAGCCTCGACCGGCCCGCCTTCTGCAAGGGCGTGCGGCGGGTGCGGGAGGCGATCGCCGCCGGCGACGTGTACCAGGTCAACCTGTGCCGGCGGCTGTCGGCGCCCGCCCCCGAAGGGTTCGACGTGTGGGCCTTCGGGGCCGCCCTTCTGGCCGCCCACCCCGCTCCCCACGCCGCCGTCGTCGACCTGCCCTCGGCCGGGGTCCACGTGGCGTCGGCCTCGCCCGAGCGGTTCCTGCTCCGGGACGGCCCGGTGGTGGAGTCGCGGCCCATCAAGGGCACCGCCGAGTCGGCCCGTGGGCTCTCGGCCAAGGACCGGGCCGAGAATGTGATGATCGTCGACCTCGTCCGCAACGACCTCGGGCGGGTGTGCGAGTACGGCTCGGTGGAGGTGCCGGGGCTGTGGGAGTTGGAGCCCCACCCCGGGCTCGTCCACCTGGTCAGCACGGTGCGGGGGCGGTTGCGGGACGGCGTGGGCTGGCCCGACCTGCTGGCCGCCACCTTCCCACCCGGGTCGGTCACGGGCGCTCCCAAGCTGGCCGCCCTGGAGGTCATCGCCGCCCTCGAGCCCGTGCCCCGCTCGGTCTACACCGGGGCGGTGGGATGGGTGGACGCCGACCGGGCGGAGGCCGACCTCAACGTTGCCATCCGCACGTTCTGGCTGGAGGACGGGATGCTGCACCTCGGCGTCGGCGGCGGCATCACCTGGGACTCCACGCCCGGGGGGGAGTGGGAGGAGACCGAGCTCAAGGCGCGGCGGCTGCTGGCGGCTGCGTCGGGGCGCCGGCCGTGACGGCCTACCTGTGGATCGACGGCCAGCTGCTCACGGAGCCCGACGCCCGGGTCTCGCCCTTCGACCACGGCCTGCTCACCGGGGACGGCGTGTTCGAGACGATGCGGGTATACGGCGGCGTGCCCTTCGCCGCCCGCCGCCACCTCGACCGCCTGGCCCGCTCGGCCGCCGTGCTCGGCCTCCCGCTGCCCGACCCGCTGGAGCTGGCGGCGGCCATGGCCCAGGTGGTGGCGGCCAACCGCCTCGACGAGGGCCGCCTGCGCGTCACCGTCACCGGCGGCCCGGCGCCGCTCGGCTCGGCCCGAGGCGCGGCGGCGCCCACGGTGATCGTGGCCGGGGGCCCGATGTCCCCGTGGCCGCCCGCCACCCCGGTGGTGGTCGTCCCCTGGCCCCGCAACGAGCGGGGGGCGCTGGCGGGCGTGAAGTCCATCTCCTACGGCGAGAACGTCGTCGCCTTGGGCTACGCCCTCGAGCGGGGGGCGGGAGAGGCGGTGTTCCCCAACCTGGCCGGCAACCTGTGCGAGGGTACGGGCAGCAACGTGTTCGTGGGCGCCGGCGGGCGGCTGGTCACCCCGCCGCTGTCGTCGGGCTGCCTGGCCGGCGTCACCCGCGAGCTGCTGCTGGGGTTGGTCGACGTGGTGGAGGAGGACCTGCCGGCCGGGGCCCTGGCCGAGGCCGACGAGGCCTTCGTGAGCTCCAGCACACGTGAGGTGCAGCCCGTCTCCTCCGTGGACGGCCGCCCGCTGCCCGCCGCCCCCGGCCCGCTGACCGCCGCCGCGGCGGCGGCGTTCGCCCGCCTGGTGGCCGCCGACGCCGACCCCTGAGTCCCGATCCGGGCGTCGGGACATGGGCCGAACCCACCTCAGGCGTGGTCCGGACGCCCCAAAGCGTCCTGCCGGTCAGGCCGGGCGCAGGTGGACGACGTCGCCGGCGGGGATCGTCTGGCGGGCGCCGGCCCCGTCGGCCACGACGAGGTGGCCGTCGGGGGTGATGTCGACGGCGGTGCCGTCCACGGGGCCGCCGCCGGTCTCGACCCGCACGACCTGGCCCAGGGTGGCCGAGCGGGCCCGGTAGTCGTCGAGCAGGGCGGAGGCGTCCTGGTCGAGGCGGGCGTCCAGGGCGGCGAGCAGGCCGGCCAGCAGGTCGGCGGGGGCCAGGCGGGCCCCCAGGGCGTCGAGCGACACGCCGGGCGGGGGAGGCGCCCGCGTCCCCCACCGCACGTTCAGCCCCAGGCCCGCCACCACGACGCCGGCCCGGGGCAGGGCCTCGGCCAGGATCCCGCCCAGCTTGCCTTCCCCCACGACCAGGTCGTTCGGCCACTTGAGCAGCGGCCGCACGCCGGCCGCCGCCTCGCAGGCGTCGGAGGCGGCCAGGGCCAGCGCCACCGTCCCCAGCTGAGGCCCGTCCAACCAGGCCGCGTCGAGCACGACCGAGACGAGCATCGACGACCCGGGCGGGGCCTCCCACGACCGGCCCAGGCGGCCCCGTCCCGCGCTCTGGTGGTCAGCCACCACCACCAACCCGGGCCGGGCCAGCTCCGCCGCCGCCGCGTTCGTCGAGGCGACCGCCTCGAAGCGGCGGACGTCGGCGAAGCGCGTGCTGGCGGACCGGGGCGTCATCCCTGCACGATATGGCCGTGCCCGGGCCGACCCTGTTCTCGAAGATCCTCGTGGCCAACCGCGGGGAGATAGCCGTGCGGGTCATGCGAACTTGCCGCGACCTGGGCATCCGCACCGTGGCCGTGTACTCGGACCTCGACCACCGCTCGCTCCACGTGCGCCTGGCCGACGAGGCCTACGCCATCGGGGGCCAGACGGCGGCCGAGAGCTACCTGAACACCGACGCCATCCTCGACGTGGCCCGCCGCAGCGGGGCGGAGGCCCTGCACCCCGGCTACGGGTTCTTCAGCGAGAACGCCGACTTCGCCCGGGCCGTGAGCGCCGAGGGGGTGACGTTCATCGGCCCCCCGCCCGAGGCCATCGAGCTGATGGGCGAGAAGATCGCGTCCCGCAAGGCGGCGGCGTCGGCGGGGGTGTCGCCCGTGCCCGGGACCCTGGAGCCGGCCTCGTCCCCCGACGAGGTGGTGGCCTTCGGCGAGCGGTACGGCTGGCCGGTGGCGCTCAAAGCGGCCTACGGGGGCGGGGGCCGGGGCATGCGGGTCGTGGCCGGGTCGGAGGCGGCCGCCGCCAGCTACGAGTCGTGCCAGCGCGAAGCCCAGTCGTCGTTCGGCCGGCCCGAGCTGTACGTGGAGCGCTACCTCACCTGGCCCCGGCACGTGGAGGTCCAGGTGATGGCGGACACGGTGGGGAACGTGGTGTGGCTCGGAGAGCGGGACTGCTCGGTCCAGCGCCGCCACCAGAAGCTGGTCGAGGAGACGCCCGCGCCCGGCCTGCCGCCCGATTCCCGCGACGCCATCGGGGAGGCGGCGGTGCGGGTGGCCCGGGCCTGCGGTTACGTCAACGCCGGCACCGTGGAGTTCCTGTACCAGGACGGCGAGGCCTTCTTCCTGGAGATGAACGCCCGGCTGCAGGTCGAGCACCCCGTCACCGAGCTCGTCACCGGCATCGACCTGGTGGCCGAGCAGATCCGGGTGGCAGCCGGGCTGCCGCTGTCGTTCACCCAGGCCTCCATCCAGCGGCGGGGCCACGCCATCGAGTGCCGGGTCAACGCCGAGGACCCGGCCGGCGGCCGCTTCCTCCCCTCACCGGGCACGATCACCCGCTTCTCCCGCCCCGGTGGCTTCGGCACCCGGGTGGACGCCGGCGTGGGCGTGGGGGACACGGTCAGCCAGCACTACGACAACCTGCTGGCCAAGGTCGTGGTGTGGGGCAGGGACCGGGAGGAGGCTCGCATGCGCATGCTGCGGGCCCTGGGCGAGACGGCGATCGAGGGGGTGGCCACCAACGTCGCCGCCCACGTGGCCATCCTCCAGCACCCCGACTTCGCCGCCGCCACCCACTCCACCCGCTGGCTGGAGGAGCGGCTCGACTTCTCGGCGATGCCGGCGGCCGCCGGCGAGGCCGCCCTCTCGCCCGCCGTCCCGCCGCCGGCCGGCCGTGACGTGGACGTCGAGGTCGACGGGCGGCGGTTCCGGGTGCGGGTGTACGAGCCCGAGCGGGCGGGCCCCCGGCCCCCGGCCGCCACCGCCCGGGCCCGCCGCCGGGCCCACGCGGCCGGGCCCGCCACTGCCGGCCGTGTCGTCGCTCCCATGCAGGGCACGATCGTCAGCGTGCAGGTGGCGGTGGGGGACGAGGTCGAGCCCGGCCAGGCCGTGTGCGTGCTCGAGGCCATGAAGATGGAGAACCAGGTCGAGACCGAGGTGGGCGGCACCGTCACCGACGTCCGCGTCCGCCCCGGCGACACCGTGGGCGGGGGCGACGTCCTCGTCGTCGTCACCCCTCCGGACGGCGACTGAGACCCCGCCCCTACTCGGCGGCGTCGGCGAGGGACTCTGACAGCGAGGGGTGGACGAAGAGGCTGTCGACGATGTCGCTGACCCGCAGGCCGGCGGTGACGGCCAGGGCCACGACCGCGATGAGCTCGGCGGCGTGGCGGCCCACGATCGACCCGCCCAGCACCACCCCGGTGGCCGGGTCGGAGACGATCTTCACGAACCCGCGGGGGTCGTCGTTGATGAGGGCCTTGGCGCTGGCCGCGAACGGCACCTTGGTCACGCGGATCTTGCGCCCGAGGGCGAAGGCCTCGGCCTCGTGGATGCCGACCTCGGCGATCTCGGGCTCGGTGAAGATGGCGGAGGCGGCCTTGTCGTAGTCGAGGTGGCGGTGCTGGCGGGTGGAGTAGCCCATCACGTGCTCGGCGATCTTGCGGCCCTGCATCGACGCCACCGATGAAAGCGGCAGCTTCCCGGACAGGTCGCCCGCCGCGTAGACGTGGGAGACGTTCGACTGGCAGTGCTGGTTGACGGGCACGAAACCGCGCTCGTCGACCTCTACGCCGGCCGCCTCCAGCCCCAGCCCCTCCGAGTTGGGCACCGAGCCGATGGCGAGCAGGGCGTGGCTGCCCCGCACCGCCCGGCCGTCGTCGCAGCGCACCACCAGCCCCTCGCCCTCGCGGTCGATGCCTACGGCCCTGGCCCCCTTGACCAGCACCACGCCGGTGCGCAGGAAGTCCTCCTCCAGGGCGGCCGCCACCTCGGCGTCGCGGTCGGGGAGCACCTGCTGGCGGCTGACGATCAGGGTGACCTTGGAACCGAGCGACCGGAACATGTGCACGAACTCCACGCCCGTCACTCCCGACCCGATCACCACCAGGTGCTCGGGGATGACGGGCGGGGGGTAGGCCTGCCGGGTGGTCAGGACCCGGTCGCCGTCGGGGCGGGCCCAGTCGGGCAGGCGGGGGCGGCTGCCGGTGTTGAGCACGACGGCGTCGGCGGCGACGTTCTCGGCGCCGTCGGCCGTGTCGATGGCCACCGTGTGGGCGTCGACCAGCCGCCCGCTGCCGTGCACGATGCGCACGCCCTGGCTCGTGAGCAGGTCGACCACCGACGTGCGCAGGTGGTCCTCGATGTCGGCGATGCGGCGCTTGAGGGCGTCCACGTCCACCGCCGCCTGCAGCGTCCCCAACCCCATGCCGGCCGACCGGCGGGCGAACGACATGGCGTTGCCGGTGGCGATCATGGCCTTGGACGGGATGCAGTCCCACAGGTGGGCGGCGCCGCCGACCACCTCGCGCTCGACGAGGACCACGTCGGCCCCCAGGCGGGCGGCGGTGGTGGCGGCCTGGTTACCGGCCGGGCCGCCACCGATGATGACGAGGCGTACGGGCCGCACGGGCACGACCCGAACCTACCCCTACTGGCCCATCCCTACTGGCACATCCCTACTGGCACATCCCTACTGCCAGATGTGATACGTCCGGTTGTCGGACTTGTGGATGAACAGGTCGAAGCGGTCGAGCCCACGGGAGGTGGCGCCGGGGCCGCCGGTGAAGACGTCGGTCGACAGCACCAACTGCACCCACGGCCCCCACCCGCCGGCCCCGAAGGGCAGGGCGTAGGCCAGGCCGTTGGTGCCCCGCACGAACACCAGCAGGTTGCCGGGCTCCCACGAGGCGACGTCGGGCTCGGAGGCCAGGGTGCCCTGGTCGCCCACGGGCTTGAACCACGCCGTCCAGCCGGCGCCGTCGTAGAACTTCTGCCACAGCTTGTCGTCCGCGCCCCTCACGAACAGGTCGACCCGCTCGGAGGCGCCCCACGCCACCGTGGCCGGGTCGGACTTGGCGGCCGACGCGCCCGAAACCCCGGGCGTGGGCGCGCTGTGCCAGATCCAGCCGTGGTTCCAGGCGCTGTCGTAGAACCGCTCCCACAGCGAGCCGTCGGTGCCGACCACGAACACGTTCAGGCGGTTGGGGCCGCGGGTGGCCACCTCAGGGCTGGAGGAGAGCACGCCGTCGTCGCCGAAGGGCTTGAGCCACTCCGACCAGCTCTGGCCGCCGTCGTTGGAGAACCGCTGCCACAGCCGGTCGTCGGTGCCGCGGGCGAACACGTCGAGGCGGCCCGGGCCCCAGGACGTGATCGAGGGGTTGCCCTGGATGGGGCCGCTGGAGGGCTGGCCCAGGTTCTGGTAGGCGGTCCAGTTGGTGAAGGGGTGGTCCTCGTGCGTCCAGTGCACGTTGCCGGAGCTGTCGACGATCACCACGTCGAGGCGGTTGTTGCCCCGCACCGCGGTGGCGTCGGGGCTGCTGCCCTCACGGGCCACCGCGTCGTTGCGGATCGCCGCCGGGCCGTTGCCCGGGCCCCGGTGGGGCGGCGCGGTGGTCGACGTGGTGGTGGTGCTGGTCGACGACGTGCTGGTGGTGCTGGTGGACGACGTGCTGCTGGTGGAGGTCGTGGTGGGGGCGTTGTTGTTCCAGGAGATCTGGAGGGTGGCCACGTAGCGGGCCGGGGTGGCGTCGAGGAAGAGGTGGCTCTCGTTGTCGGCCAGCGTCTGCGTGGACCCGTCGCTGTAGGTGGCCTTCACCTCGGTGACGTTCACCGTGCCGCTGCGTGTCACCAGGAAGATCTGGCCGCCCGCCTGGCTGCCGCCCCCCACGATGTTCACCGAGTTGTTGGCGGGCGGGGTCGGCGTCGTCGTGGACGGGCCGCAGTCGGACACGCTCGTGCAGGTGACGGTCGTCGTGAAGTTGTCGGCGTAGGCCGCCGTCGGCATCAAGCTGATGCCCATCACGACCAGGGCGATGGCCACCCCGAGAGCGCCGGGTGCGCGCTTACGCACTACGAACCTCCTCCTGATCGGCCCCTGGCCGCCGCCGGGGCTCCGTCTGGTCGTTGGTCACTACGTCTGTCGGGCATGTGAACGGCATCCGCCTCCGCCTCGGTCTCAACGCCGGACCTCCTGCGTCGAATCGCGGGGGAAGCCTAGGCCACCGGTCGCCGCCCTCGCCCGCCGACCTCCCCCCAGCCGGTGGCCTAGGCTTCCCCCGCGATTCGACGCAGGAGGTCCGGCGGTGAGACCGAGGCGGAGGCGGATGCCGTTCCCATGCCCGACAGACGTAGTGACCAACGACCAGACGGAGCCCCGGCGGCGGCCAGGGGCCGATCAGGAGGAGGTTCGTAGTGCGTAAGCGCGCACCCGGCGCTCTCGGGGTGGCCATCGCCCTGGT
>DATLGZ010000517.1:0-3234 GCA_035540235.1 Acidimicrobiales bacterium
TCCCCGCACCCTCCTAGGAACGCCACCGCCGCCGCCACCGCCAGGGCGGGGGTGGTGCGCCCCCTCACCGTCGCACCCGTCGCAGCACCCGCAGCGAGCCTTCGCCCGCCCCCTCCACCTCGTCGAAGCCGTCGCCCCGGGCCCGCAGGTAGACCTCGTAGGGCGGCCGGCCGCCGTCGGCGGGGTCGGGGAACACGTCGTGGATGGCGAGCAGGCCGCCGGGGGCCACGTGGCCGGCCCACGCCTCGTAGTCGGCATGGGCGACCTCCCGGCCGTGGCCGCCGTCGAGGAAGAGGAGGCCGAGCGGCGTCCCCCACAGCCGCCCCACCGTGGCCGAGTCGCCCACGATGATGATGACCGAGGACTCGAGCCCCGCCTCGGCCAGGGTGCAGCGCAGGTGGGGGAGGGTGTCGATGCGGCCGGTGGCGGGATCGACGACGGCCGGGTCGTGGTGCTCCCAGCCGGGCTGCAGCTCCTCCGACCCCCGGTGGTGGTCGACGGTCACCGCCACGTTCCCCGCCTCGGCCGCCGCCGTCCCCAGGTACACCGCCGACTTGCCGCAGTACGAGCCCACCTCGAGCAGGGGTCCCACAGCAACGGCCGTACGGGCGGCCCGCCACAGCGCCATGCCCTCGGTGTCGGGCAGGAACCCCCGGGCCCGCCGAGCCACCCCGAGCCGGTGCGCGCCGGTCAGGGGCTAGGTGGGGATCCCGCTGCGGCCGTCGAGAGCGGCCGGCAGGTCCTCGGGGTGATGGCCGAACATCAGCTTGTTCAGGATGACGAACTTGCCCACCCACAGCACGCCGAAGGCCCCGATGGAGGCGGCGTTGACGATCATGGTGGCGACCAGGCGGCTGTCGGTGGCTGCCGTGGCCCGGGCTTCGGCGAACCCGGCCGCCCACGTCGAGAGGAGCAGCCCGATGAGGGCCATCCCCCAGAACGGGATGACCTCCTTGAGCAGGTGGGACCGGCTGCGCTTGCCCCAGGCCCACGCCCGGTTCAGGTAGTAGGACGGGATGGCCGACAGGCAGACGGCCCACACGTTGGCGGAGCGGGCCGACCAGTGGAGGATCCCGAAGAAGAACGCCAGCAGGACCTGGCTGATGATCACCGAGATGACCGACACCATGCTGTAGCGGACCCACTTCCGGCCCCCGTCGGTGCGGGACCAGGTGAGCACGGTGTCGAGGCGCCGTCGCATTCCGGCGATCGTATCGGCGCGTTAGGCGCTTGCCTAAACCCGAACGACAACCTGTTGTCGATGGCAGGCGCCGCCGACCGCGCGAGCGCCAGCGAGCCGGGCGGGGATGGGGGAGCACGGCGCAGTCGTGCGTCGGGGGCGCAGCCCCCGAAGCAACCAGGGCCGGCATGAAGTCGAACGTCCTCTCCCTGCCACCCCCGGTGGGCAGAGAAGCACCTGAGAGGTACGAGAATGCACAGCCGGCGCGGACGGGTGCGGCAATCGGCGGTACCGTGCTCCGGTGAGCCAGGCGACGGCCGTCGAGGCGCTGGGGATCGCGGTGGCGGCCCGGGTGCCGGCCCTGCTCTGGGGGGCGCCGGGCACGGGCAAGACGTCGGCCATCCGGGCCATGGCCGACGCCATGGGGTGGCCGTGCGAGACGGTGATCGCCGCCATCCGGGAGCCGTCCGACTTCGCCGGCCTGCCCGTCGTCAGCGCCGGCGACGTGCGCATGGCCCCGCCCCGGTGGGCCCAGCGGCTGGCGGCCGAGGGCCGGGGGCTGCTGTTCCTCGACGAGATCTCCACCGCCCCGCCCGCCGTCCAGGCCGCCCTGCTGCGGGTGGTGCTGGAGCGGGTGGTGGGCGACCTCGCCCTGCCCGACGGCGTGGTGGTGGTGGCGGCGGCCAACCCCCCCGAGCAGGCGGCCGACGGGTGGGACCTCTCCGCCCCCCTGGCCAACCGGTTCTGCCACCTCGACTGGTCGGTGGAGCCGGCCAAGTTCGCCCAGGGGCTGGCCGGGGGGTTCGAGGCGCCGGTGGTGCCCGTGCTGCCCGAGGGGTGGGAGGAGGGCGTCTCCCACACCCGCGGCCTGGTGTCGGCCTTCATCACCGTGCGCCCGGGGCTGGCGGTGGAGGTGCCGACCGACGCGGCCCGGGCCGGCCGGGGCTGGCCCAGCCCCCGCACCTGGGACATGGCCGCCCGCCTGTGGGCCGCCGCCCTGGCCGCCAACGCCTCCACCGAGGCCACCACCGCCCTCATCACCGGGGCGGTGGGCGACGGGGCGGGCGTCGAGCTGCTCATGTGGGAGATGGAGATGGACCTCCCCGACCCCGAGAAGGTCCTGGCCGACCCCGACGCCTTTGAGGTGCCCGAGCGGGGCGACCGGGCCTACGCGGTGCTGTCGTCGGTGGCCTCGGTGGTAGCGGCCAACCCCACCGTCGACCGCTGGCTGGCGGGGTGGAGGGTGCTGGGCAAGGCGGGGGAGAAGACGCCCGACGTGGCCGCGGTGGCGGCCCGGGTGCTGGCCCAGTGCCGGCCTCCCAAGGCCCCCCTGCCCCCGGAGGTGAAGCTGTTCGCTCCCCTCCTGAAGGACTCCCGCTGGCAGCAGGCCTGAGGCGCGGCCCGACATGCCCGCCGACCGGCTCGACACCCAGAAGCTGACCATCGCCCGCCTGTGGGCCGTCCGCCGCCACCCCTACATGGCCAGCGCCCTGTGGGCCTCGCCCGTGATCCCCACGCCGGGCACGGGCAAGGTGGCCACCGACTCGGGCTGGCGGCTCTACGTCGACCCCGCCGTGGTCGACGAGACCAGCGTCGAGGTGCTGGGCAGCCTGCTGGTGCACCACGCCGGCCACCTCGTCCGTGACCACGCCGGCCGGGCCCAGGCCCTCGGGGTGGGCTCCGACCTGGTCCGGGACTGGTCGGTGGCGGCCGACGCGGAGATCAACGACGACCTGGTGGCGTCGGGCCTGCGCCTGCCTGCCGGCCACGTCGTCCCCCACCAGAAGGGGTGGGCCACCGGCCGCATGGCCGAGGAGTACTTCCACCTGTCCCGCCACGACTCTCACCCCGACGACGAGGACGCCCCCGACTGCGGCAGCGGGGCCGACGGCCAGGAGCGGGACTGGGAGCTCAGCCGCGACCAGACCGGGGCCATCCCGCCCGGCGAGCAGCGGCTCATCCGGGCCCAGGTCGCCAGCCACGTCCTCCGCTTCATGCGGGAGGGGGTGGGCCGGCTGTCGGGCGGGATGGCCCCGGTCTGGTCGCGGCTGAGC
>DATLGZ010000518.1:0-3555 GCA_035540235.1 Acidimicrobiales bacterium
TACTGCCCGATGTCGGTGAGGTAGAGGCGGACGAGGTCTTCCTCGTCGCGCTCCACGCGCTCTTTCGGCAACGTCGATTTCCCTCGAGACTGTGCTAGACCGGGCACCTAGGAAGAACGCCCCCCGGAGCGCGGGAATTCCATTCGCCCCCGGTCGGGGTTTGCGTGTTGTCGCCCATCAGCATACCGCTGCGGTCAAGACCCCCTTGCCCGCTCAGTGGCTCTGGTGGCCTTCCGATGGTGCCGGTGGCTCTCCGTGCCCATGCTCGGCCAGCAGGCGCCGGCCTTCGGCCAGCTCGGCCCGGTCGTCGGCCAGAGCCAGGGTGAGCAGGCGGCGCAGCGGTCCGCCCGCGGCCACGTCGTCCGCCGCCTCGCCGAGCAGCCGCTCGTAGCCCCCCACCAGCCCCGGCAGCACGACCCCGTAGAAGGCAGTTAGCCGCTCGGCCGTCGTGACCGCGGCCAGCAGGGGGCCGACGTCGGCCTCCTCCGGGTGCAGAGGGGCCGCCCCGGCCAGGCCCTCCCACAGCTCGGCGTGCCAGGCATGGCGGAACGACGCCAGCCGCAACGCCAGCTTGACCTCGGGCTCGGGTGTATCCGGCACCCAGGCGCCCACGACCTCGAAGAGCCGCCTCTCGACGGCCGCGTACCGGCGGGCGGTGGCATCCAGTCGGTTCGGCGGCATCGCCGGCATACCGTAGGAGCGGCCGACGCCTCCTACACCGGGAGGGGGCCGGCCACGCCGAGACGGTCCGCCAGCTCGTCCCGGCTGTCCACTCCCAGCTTGCGGTACACGCCGGTGAGGTGGAACTCGACCGTCTTGACCGTGACGAAGAGGGCCTGGGCGATGTCTCCGTTGCTCCGGCCCTCGGCGGCCAGGCGGGCGACCCGCTGCTCGCTGGCGGTCAGGGTCGTGCCGGCCCGCAACGGTCGTCGGGGGTGGGCGCCCGTGGCCCGCAGCTCGTCGTAGGCGCGGGTCGCCAGCGCCGTCGCCCCCGAGCCGGCGGCGAGATCGAGAGCCGCCCGCAACGGGCGGCGCGCCGCCCCAGGCTGGCCCGAGAGCCGCAGGAGCATCCCCAGGTCGGTCTGAGCCCTGGCCAGTTCGAGTCGGGCCGGTGAGGCCTCGAGCACGGCGACTGCCTCGGCAGCCCGTTGGATCCGCTCCGCCCGGTCGCCGACCACGGCGAGGGTGCGCAGAGCCACCCCGACGGCCCGGGGGACGCCCGACGACCGGGCCAGGTCGAGGTCCTCCTGGGCGAGCCGGCATGCTAGGTCGGCATCCCCGCAGGCCTTGGCGGCCACCGCCGCCGGCGCACGCCATCCCAGTACGGCCGGCGACGGGCAGAGCCAGCGGGCGGCGTGGTCGCCGGTGGCGAGCAGCTCCTCCAGGGCCGGACGCCACTCCCCTCGGGCCAGGAGCAGCCGGCCCCGCTGGAGGCGGCGGTCGGCGGACCATCCGGCGTCGCCGTCCGGCGGTCCGGCCTCGTCGAGCACCGTCGCGGCGGCCTCGACAGCGCCCTGCTCGATCAGGGCGGAGGCCAGGCCGCTGACCGGCATCCACAAGCCCTTGCCCCAGCCGTGCTCGCCGGCCCTCTGCATGACCGCCCGGGCATCGGCCTCGGCCAGCCCGACGTCGCCCCGCCGTAGCTCCAGTGCCGAGTAGAGGGCGGTGGCCATGGTGTCAAGCAGCACCGACGCCGTCCGCCGGGCCTCGTCGCGGATGCGGTCGAGAACCGCGGCGGTCTGCTCGAGGTGGTCGGTCCAGAGCAGGGCGGCGACGGCCATGAACCGCAACGCCGCCTCCTCGACCGTCTCCGGTCGCTCGGCGGCCAGGGCCGCCGACGCCGACTCCCGCACCTCGGCCGCCGGTCGGGCCGACAGGGCGGCGTCCAGCGCCACCATGGCCAGGGCCGCCCGTCCCAGGGAGGTCGAGGGATCGGGCGGCAGGGCCGCCAGCTCCCGGACGAGCCGGTGCCCCTCGGCCGCGGACGAGACCCGCGACCGCTCGCTACCCGCCAGTTGGACGGTGAGGGCCAGCCTTCGGAGCGGCTCCAGGGTGGGACTGGAGTCGAGCGCCGCCCGCAGCTCGGCCGCCGCCTCGACGTTCCTCCCGGCCAGGGCCAGGGCCCGGGCCAGCGACGCCGCTCCGTCCAGCCGCACGCCGGCGTCGGGCGCGTGGTGGGCGGCGGTCCGCAGCCGATCGAGGGCCCGCGGGTCCCCGACGCTCAGCTCGGCCTGGCCCAACTCGAGCGCGATGGCCGCCCTCTCGGCGGCCGGAGGTCCCTCGTCGAGGGCCCGGCGCAAGTACGTCACCGCCGCCTCGGGAGCGCCCCGCACCAGGGCGGCACGGGCCACGGTCCTC
This sequence comes from Acidimicrobiales bacterium, assembly GCA_035540235.1. Classification (GTDB taxonomy): domain Bacteria; phylum Actinomycetota; class Acidimicrobiia; order Acidimicrobiales; family AC-14; genus JBFMCT01. The sequence goes on from DATLGZ010000518.1 coordinate 2,359, forward strand.
ATGAGCCCGACGGTGGCCGCCTGGCCTGCCGGCGCCACGTGGAGCAGCTGAGCCGCCACCTCGTCGTCGGGCGCACCCAGGTCCCCGAGCAGGTCGGCGGCGAGCCGGTGGAGCCGGTTGCTCCGGGCCGGCCCGAGGTCGGCGTGGACCGTCACCCGCACGATGGGATGGACGAACGCCAGCGGGTGGCCGTCCCGGAGCACTCCCGCCGCCACCAGCTCCTCCGTCGCGGCCCGCCCCTCCCCGGGATCCAGGCCGGCGACGCGGGCCGCGACATTGGCGTCACAGCGGTCGCCGAGGACGCTCACCGCCGCCGCCAGGTCCCGCGCCGGGCCGGAGAGGCGGCTGAGCCGGACGATGACCATGGCGCCCACGCTCGCCGGCCGCGTCGACCCGATGGCCTCCACCGACGCCACCGCCGGGGGGGTTCCCTGGCGGCGGAGCTCGGCCAGCAACTCGCCGACGAGGAACGGGTTGCCGCCCGTGAACGTGTGGCAGGCCTGGGCGAACTCCGGCGCCGGAGCCGTTCCCAGGTCCCGCTCCACCAGGGCGGCGACAGCCGGCAAGGTCAGGGCGCGAGGTCGGAGCACCTGGGCGGGCGGCCCCTCCAGGAGCCGGGCACGGTCGTGGCGGGACTCCCACTCGCCCTCGGGGCGGGCAGCCAGGAGGAGCACCACGGGCAGCCCGTCGATCCGTCGCCGGAGGAACGTGAGGAAGCGCCGCGACGCGCCGTCCGCCCAGTGAACGTCGTCGACCGCCAGCACCAGGGGCCGGCGGGCCGCCAGCTCCGACGTCAGCCAGTACAGCCCGTAGAGCGTGGCGTGGTTGGGCTCCGGGCTCAGGGGGGCGCTGGCGTGGCCGGCGAAGACGGGCGCCGCCAGGGCGGCCGGGCCCGAGGCCAGCAGGCCGGCCACCTCGCCCGCCGCCGACCGCAGCACCGGGTCGAACAGCTGGCGGACCACCCCGAACGGGAAGTCGGCCTCCAGGTCGCAGCCGGAGGCGCCGAGGTACATGGCGCCCGCCTCGGAGGCCATTTGTGACGCGCTCCGCAGCAGGGCCGTCTTGCCCTCACCGGGAGGTGCTTCGATCCAGACAGTGGCACCCTCGCCCCGACCGGAGGCGGCGGCGAGCACCGCGCCGAGAGTCTCGAGCTCGACCTCGCGCTCGAGGAGCGGCGGCGGCACGCTCTGCCCCCAC